>JAZSMX010000150.1:0-9540 GCA_045536125.1 Eubacteriales bacterium
AAGTGTTGTCTTCCTAAGACCGCTTGGCCTCCGACTTCCTATCCCCCCTTTGGGGGGATGGGAGAGGGGAAAAATCAAACGCGGAACATCATATCTCCGTAGGTCGGGACAGGCCAGAATTCGGAGGCGGTCAGAACCTCCATGGCATCCACCGATGCACGGAGCTCATCCATAATGGGGATCACCTTGGAAACGTAATACTCCGCACGGGCCTTGGCATCGACCAGGGAAGCGGCATAGGATTCCTCGGTTTTCAGCTGTTCGACAGCACTGTAAGCAGAGGAAATGCAATCGGAAAGGCGGCGCACGATGTCCTTTTCCACGGCACAGGAGATGTCAGCGCAAATGGCTTGCTTTTTCGCAGCGGCATCTGCGATCAGAGCGATGTATTTTTCCGCGGCGGGAATATAGTCGCGCGATGCCATTACGATCATGGTCAACGCTTCAATGTTGATGATCTTTGAATAGTTTTCAAAGTAAATTTCCTCACGGGAACGCATTTCCGTTTCACTCATCACTCCCATAGAGGAGAAGAGTGCGACGTTTTTGGGATCCATGAAGGTTTTATAAGCATCCACAGAGGTGCGCAGATTGGAAAGCCCCCGTTTTTGCGCTTCCTTTTCCCATTCCTCGGAGTAGCCGTTTCCGTCAAAGATGATGCGCTTGTGCGCGGCAAAGGTCTCTCTGATCAGCTTTGCGACGGCTGCATCGAGATTTTCGGCATTTTCCAGCACGTCGGCAAACTGGCGGAAGGACTCCGCGACCGCCGTGTTGAGCACCGTGTTCGGGAGTGCGATGTTCTGCGAAGAACCAAGCATGCGGAATTCGAATTTATTTCCCGTGAAGGCGAAGGGAGAGGTTCTGTTGCGGTCGGTGGTGTCCTTGCGGAATACGGGAACAGTGGGGATTCCGAGGTCCATCATCGCCTTCTTAGCACCCTTGTAGGCGGTGCCGTCAACGATGGAATCGATCAGCGCGTCCAGCTCCTCGCCGACGAAAATAGAGACGATGGCGGGGGGAGCTTCGTTGGCGCCGAGACGGTGATCGTTGCCCGCGTGAGCGACGGAAACGCGCATCAGATCCTGATAATCGTCAACCGCCTTGATGATTGCCGCGAGGATCAGAAGGAACTGCACGTTCTCTTCCGGTGTTTTTCCGGGATCAAGGAGATTTTTACCGTTGGCATTGAGCGACCAGTTATTGTGCTTGCCGCTTCCGTTGACACCCGCATAAGGCTTTTCGTGAAGAAGACATACGAGGCCGTGCTTTTCTGCGATTTTTTTCATGTATTCCATCGTCAGAAGGTTCTGATCGACGGCAATGTTGGTTGTGGCATAGATGGGAGCCAGCTCATGCTGTGCGGGCGCTGCCTCATTGTGCTTGGTTTTTGCGTTGATGCCCATAATCCAGAGTGCTTCGTCGAGATCGGACATAAACGCGGCAATGCGCGTTTTCAAAGGGCCGAAGTAATGATCCTCCAGCTCCTGTCCCTTGGGAGCGGGAGCGCCGAACAGAGTGCGCCCGGTATACACGAGATCCTTGCGACGGTCATACATTTTTTTGTCGATGATGAAGTACTCCTGCTCCGCACCGACGGTGATGTCCACGTGCTTACTTTGGGTGTCGCCAAAGAGCCTTAAAATGCGGAGTGCCTGGTTGCTCAGAACGTCCATAGAGCGCAAAAGCGGAGTTTTACTGTCAAGCGCTTCTCCGGTATATGAGCAGAATGCCGTGGGGATATAAAGCGTTCCGTCCTTTACAAACGCGTAAGAGGCGGGATCCCATGCCGTGTACCCACGTGCCTCAAAGGTGGCGCGGAGTCCTCCGGAGGGGAAGGAGGAGGCGTCGGATTCTCCGCGGATCAATTCTTTTCCGGAAAATTCCATAACGACCTTGCAGGAGCCTACGGGGGAGATGAAGGCATCGTGCTTTTCGGCGGTGACACCCGTGAGCGGCTGGAACCAATGCGTGTAGTGAGTAGCTCCCTTTTCTACCGCCCAATCCTTCATTGCGTTTGCGACAACGTCGGCAATGGAGGGATCGATCGTTCGTCCGGTTGCGATGGTTTTGGTTAAGGACTTGTAAACCTCCTTGGGAAGACGCTCACGCATCACGTCGTCATTGAATACCATTGAACCGAAAATTTCGGAAATTTTTCTATCCATGGATATAAGATCCTTTCTGTAATAAAAAAGAAAATTCGAGATTATTATATAACAGATTGACGGATTTGTCAATCCCCGCAAAAAGAATAGTTGCTCCCCTCGGTTTCTTTTTCTTCCGCTTTCGTTCTTTTTTTCTTTTTTTAGGCATAATTCGATAACAAGAACAAGAATTTATATAAAAAATATCAAAAAACGGAGAGGAAACACGATTTTTTTGATCAAAAGGAATCGGTAAAATGCACAATTTTACAAAAGCGGCTTTTTAGGCATTGACAAAAGCGACCAATGGTGGTATTATATTATATATGTATAGCAATCTTCGGCGTCGCCTTGCGCGCGTGCGTGTGTGATGCCACTTGGATAGATGTCCGCTGCGGCGGACAAAATTACGGAGGTTCTTATGAAAAAGCAGTACGGACTCATGAAAAGATCTCACAGATTCCTTGCGATGGTTCTGGCGGTGATTACCGTCCTTGGCATCCTGCCGTTGAGCGTGTTTGCGGATATGGCGAACAATTGGATCGACACGGAGGTGGAAAGCGATGCGAATGCAAAGCACATTACGCTATCGCTGGATCCCGAAGCGTTGCTGTCCTATATCAAGTCCGGTGACAAGGAGGCGATTCTTTCGGGGATTTCCTTTGAGGGCCTCGGCGACGTGCTCATGAAGGAGGATCTGACGGATATCTTCCCCGAGGATAAGCTCAAGACCGTGGCGGAGCGTTTGCTGAAGGACGTGGAGCTCGGTACGCTGATGGGATATCTGGACGTGGATGCCCTTTTGGAGGACATCGACACGGATGCCCTGCTTGAGCAGATCAAGAAGATCGACAACCTTGAAGAGTACGTTCTTGATTTCGACGCCTTGATGGAATATATCGACGAGGACAATCTTTCCGGCGTGGTGGATTGCGTCGATACTGCCAAACTGATCGAGGATTGCGGAGATGAGCTGCTTCCGCTTGTAATGGATCTGAGCCCCGATGACATCGTAGCTCTTGTGGATCTCAAGGCTCTGGCGGACGATGAGGTGGTTGATTTTTCCAAAGCGCTGAATACCGAGTTTGTCGAGGATTACATCGAGGAGATTGGGTTTAACGATTTCTTTGACAGGTACATCGACGAGGATGCGCTGGTTGATCACCTGCATCGGGATTTTGCGAGCTTTGACGATGAGCTTCACGAGTACGTCGATTCGGCTGCGCTGCAGTCGTTTTTGAAGAACGAGCTGGATCTTGTTCTTCCTTACGTGAAGTTTGACGTGCTTCAGACCTTGACTGCGGGCAAGGTGACCGATTACGGCAGCGTCAAAAAGTATCTTGTTCATGAAAATCTTTACGACCTCGTAAGAGGAAAGAGCTATGACGCCTTCAAGAACGGCGGTTACGTTCTTGAGGAGCGCGCGAAGGAAATCATTCTGGCGTCCCTTTCGGATGCGGATCCGAGCAACGATCTGGTAACGCCCGGCAAAATCGTTCCCTACATCGACATGCAGCAGAGCAAGTTCGATATGACGGGACTGATGGGAAGCAATCTGATCGATTCCGACGTGATCGACGCGCTGCGCAACGGAGGCGCTTTCCGATTTGACGGCAACGTCGCGCATATGGACCTTGCGGTTGATACGATTCTGAATGAGCACCTGGTAGAGCCCGATGTACTGATCGACTACGTTGTGGGGTACGATGAGGATGCCCTGCTTGCCAATTCCGCGCTTGCCGATGCCGAGCTTGTACGGAAGCTGATTGATGAAGGCGCAATTGATGAGAACAAAACCGTTCTGAACGAGGACACTCTCAGAGAGGTCCTTCTGATCTGGGTGGGCACAGGAAGGCTGAACGCCTCCGATCTGATGGGTTACGTGACCGACGTTGACGTGGATGCTGCTTTGCGCGACCACGTGATTGAGGCAGACTCGCTGCTCCGTCTGAACGAGGTGGGCGCATTTGATTTTGCGGATTGTGTGGATACCGTTCTTGCGAAGAGCATCATCGCAAACACGCTTTCCGACGAGGATGAAACGAACGATCTCATTGATCCCAATGCTCTCTACGAGTACGTGATCAAGGACGAGTGCGTTCTCAAGGATATGGATCAGCTGATGCAGGATGCGGACGTGATGACGGATGACGTCTACCGCGCACTCATCGAGGATCCCGCCCCTGCGATCAAGCTGGTGGAAATCTTCAAGGCGAATCCTCCCCTGATCTCCGTGGAGGAGATGTACGATGCGGATGCGATCCTTGTTGACGATATGCTGGAGGACGGATTCCTTTCGTATGCGGAGATGGAGTCCGCGATCAATCTTGAATTGATGCTGACAGGAGACGCAACGCATACGCCGATCGAGAAGGATCTGATTCTGGAGGAGTATCAGATTTTCCATTTGCAGGAGATCGTCAAGGGGAAGAACAATGAAGAACCCCTGGTGTCGATGCAATATCTTGTCGCAAACGACATTTTGTATTTCAGCCAATTGGCAGAGGACGTGGGGGGATACAGCAAGCTTGTGGACTCCGACGGTCTGAAGGCGCAGATCGATCTTTTGGGGGACAAGGGAGACCTTGCCGCCTATATTGTGAACAAGCAGACGCTCGTTAGCAAGATCGGTGTGAAGAACGCGCTGGATGCAACGGGAATCAAATACGATCAGCTGATCAAAAACTACGTCATTGAGGCGAAAAAGGATGCATTCTTTGAAGCATTGAAGCTCGGTGACGTGATTGCCGAGATCGAACAGGACGGCAAGCTGAAGCAGATTTTTGACTTCGACGGTCTTGTGGATGCGTTCGAGCTTGGAGATCTTCTTGACCTGGTCGACATCTTTGAGGTTCTGAACCAGCTCCGCGAGAGCGGCGGCTTGAAGGCGGTTGTGAAGTCTGTGGACTTCGAGACCTATATGGCGGTTCTCAACTACACGCTTTCCGTTGTGGCGAGCAACGTTTACGAGATTAAGATCAACGGAACCGTGATTACGGAGAAGGACGGTAACATCCTCAGAATCAAGCCCGCAACGCTGGTGGATCTGTTGATGGACGATATCCTTCCGGAGCTTGACGACGTCGCCAACATGGGGGATGACGGTAAGCTCTTCGAGTTCAGCGTTTCCATGGTTTATGCCGAACAGGCAGAGGATGACGAGAATACGGACGAGGATGAGTCCGCCGTGATCACCCTTGCTACCAAGGCGCTCGTTTTTGACGTCGTTCTTGAAAGCGGGATCGACCGCGTAAGAAACGCCGCGGCGAAATTCCTGGAGATCACGGAAAGATACGTGATTCAGGATTTCAACGACGGAATTCTCACTTTGGATATCAGAACGCCCTCCACCTTTGCTTCCGCGATCCGCGTGGCGATCGAAAAGCTGGATGTTCAGAACGATCCCGCACTGGATCAGCTGAAAAAGGATCTTCTTGAGCTGTACGATGCCAACCCCAACGATTTGGCGGCGTTCATCGGAGGTCTGGAGCTGGAGCAGTTCGTTGCTTTGATGAAGGCGGTTGACAGCTCTCGCTTCGGTGCGGCATACGCGAAGGTCATTACGAACAGCTACGTGCAGTCGGTTCTTGAGGTCATCAAGGAAAAGACCGGTCAGGACTTTACCGACCTGACGCCCGAGGAGCTTTTGATCCGTGCCGGGGAGATTCCCGATCTGGAAACCATTTGCGAAAAGATTGAAGGTGTGCTCAAACGGGAGATCGACGTCCTTGACCGGTTGCCAAAGGGTACTCCCATCGAAATTCTTGAAAGAGTTGCCGCGAAGGCGGGCAATGACGTGGATCTCAAGGCAATTCTGGACGAGGCGGCAAACAGCGACGATCCCTTCGGGACGCTTTACGAGTCCGTCACCGAGCTTGTTTCCAAGTGCGGAAGCGCATACGAGGCGATCAGATCGCGCGCGGTCAGCGCATTCGAAAGGGTTCTTTCGAGCAAGATCGGCGCGAAGCTTGCCAACAGACGTCTCTTTAGCTTCTCCGAGGGCGAAGGTCTCTTCGATTACGTCGGTAACGGTGTGTTCCACTTCTCCAAGACAATCACCTACGATCCTTATCTGAAGCTAGAAGCGTTCATTGAAAAAGCAATCAACGCATTGGACGGCAGAATCGACGGTGAAAAGCTCACCGAGGTTTCCGATCTTCTGTTGAGCTACTTCAAGAAGGATGAGGGTGAGCTTCCTCTCGGTGTGGATATCACCTTCCGCGCAACAGATCTTTACAAGGTCGAAATGTACGATCTGGTAGACGGCGAAACCGTGCCTGTCTTCACGGGCTTTGTTCCGACGGGAACGAAGCTGAATTCCGTATGGGAATCCGCAGGCGACGATATCAACGAGTTTGTGGGATGGGAAGACATGGACACCCATCTTCTCTACCAGACGATGCCCGCATACGATGCGAAGGTTCTGGCACATTTCGGTAAAAATATTTACAACGTTTATTTCGTGACTCCCGACGGTGAGCAGCTGACGACACTGCTGACCGTCACTGCGGGAACACCTCTTTCCGACTACCGCACTCAGATGAACGATATCGTGCGCGAATACCTTGGAAAGACGGTTGCGGATGAGAATATCGAATGGTATACGTTCGCGGACGGCTCCTTGTTCGAGCAGTGGGATGCTCCCGTCACCTCTTCGAAGAAGCTGATGTGGAAGCATTTCTATAACGTTGAGGTGGTCAACCCCTTGGATTCTTCCGTGAAGGAGACGTTTAAGGTTCCCGCGGGTGTGGCATTGAAGGATTTTGAAAACTATGCCGGAATGGTTGCTTTCACCGGCATGGACGAAAGCCGTATTACCTGGAAGCGCTCCGACGGTACGGTCTTCAACTCCGACGAGGCTGTTTCCGACGATCTCGTTCTGACGTATACGTTCTCCTACGTTGTTTCCGTCGAGGACAAAGACGGAAATGAGATCGGAACTGTGCCTGTTCCTTACGGCGATGCGCTTTCCGATCACCTGGATGCTTTGCGTCAGTTGATCAAGGATCATCTGGACGATCAGACGATTCTTGATGACTATATCGATTTCTATCAGAACGGTGTACTTTTGGGAAGCGCGGAGCTGGATGCTGTGCTGGATGCCGATACGGTTTTGACATGGAAGCACTCCTACCGTGTGACGGTCACGAGCCCTGCCGGGGAGTACGATACCGAGCTGAAGCTTTTGGCAGGAACTCAGTTGAACGAATCCGAACTGGATTCCCTTGTATTGACTGCGTTAGGCAACGCAAGTCTTGAACCGCACAACGTCAAATGGATGACGGACGGTGCCGACGCTACCTTCCCGATCACTGTCGACGCAAATCTTGAGCTTTCCTGGAAGATCGTCTTCTCAATTGAGATCGTGGATCAAAACGGTGTCACTCTTTCCACGGTCACCGCTGACCGGGGAACGCTCTTGAAGGATTCCCACGGTGCGCTGAACGATGCGCTCCGAGCCCTCACCGGCACGTATGCCGAGCTCGGATATGCCAATCTGACCGATGATAACATTGAGTGGTTTGATTACCTGGACAGCAACGAGGAAACCCTCGGTGACGAAGACTGGAATGCGGCTGTCAGTGCCGATATGCGCCTTTCCTGGAGAGCCTTCTTCACGGTCAAGGTGGTCAGAGACAATCAGGTGACGAGCGGTCTGTCTTTCCGTTTGCCTGTCGGTACCGCGTTGTCGGATGCACAGGTTACGAAGATCAAAACGGACGTTCTTGCCTATATCCATAACGTACTTGGAAAAGGTGAGGTGCAGGAGGGCGACGTCAGTTACAAGTTGGGCGATCAGACGATCGATGATCTCTATACCCTTACAAACGAAGCGCCCAAGAAGAATCTGACAATCTCCTGGAGCTTCGCGGTGTATTTCACCGTAACGGTGAAGGATTCGCAGGGTACTTTCGTTACCGATATCCGCATCGAATCCGATGACGGGGAGCACTACAAGGTGGGGGATGTCAAGGCGGCGGAGCTGAAAGAGACAATCTCGGATCATCTTGGCGGTGCACTCAGAAAAGAAGATGTTTATCTGACGTGGCTGAACGGAACCGATTTTGACTGTACAGAAACCCTTGATTCCAGCATTACTCTGACCTGGCGTGGGGCGACGTACTTTACCGTTACGCTCGTAGACCTCTCCAACCAAACCTTGCTTTCCGTGAAGGTGCGCGGCGAGGGAGATTTACCCGGAGACAATCAGCTTGATCGCTCTGCCCGTGAGAATATTAAGAATATCATTGACGGACAGACGAGCGGTGCATTTACAGCCGGTGAAGTGATCTTGATCAAGACCGACGGTGCTTCCTTTGATCTTGACAATCATCGGATCGATTCCGACGTGACCTTGACCTGGCGCGACAGGCATTATTACACCGTCAGCATTTTCGATCCTGCGAATCCGTTGGGAACACCGGTATGGTCCGTCAAGGTAAGCGCGGAAGCAAGTGACGAAAAGAAGCTGACCGACGACCAGATTACAGAAATCAGAACGAAAATTGCCGCGTATCTTACAAGCATCGGCGAGGATGTTCCGCTGCTCGATGACATCATTCTGACAAAGAACGGTGCGGATTTCAACGTCGAGACCGTTCTTGACGGAAATACTGCGCTTTCCTGGCGTTTCGCCGTCTATCATACGGTCCAGATTCTGAACAGTGCGGATGGGGTTGTGCACACCGTCAAGGTGCGTGGTGAGAGCAGTGACGAAAAGAAGCTGACCGACGATCAGATTGCGGAAATCAGAACGAAAATTGCCGAGTATCTTACAAGCATCGGCGAGGAGGTTCCGCTGCCCGATGACATCATTCTGACGATGGGCGGATCGGATTATGACCAAGCGTATGTGATTCAAGGAAACATCAAGCTTTCCTGGCGTGAGGCTGTATATTACACGGTTGAAGTAAGAGATGCTGCCAACAATTTCGTGTATTCCGTCAAGGTGCGTGCTGAGGCGGAGAATGACAAGAAACTGAGCACTACGCAGATTTCTGATATTAAGGAAGAGATCAGAAGCTACCTCCGCGATACGGGCGCAGTGGTTCTTCCGACGGAGGATATCATTCTGACGAAGAGCGGATTCAAGTTCGATTACACCGAGACCTCCTTCTCCGATGGAGACGTGATCTCCTGGCGACGGGCGATCTATTACACGGTCAACGTTGTCGATCCTGAGAATCCGACGGGAACACCCGTATGCTCCGTGGAGGTGCGTGCGGAGGAGACGACCGATCCAAGACGTCTGAGCCCTGAGCAGATCAGTTATATTAAGGAAGAAATCTGGAATCACATTCAAGAGGAATATGATCAGGATGACATCATTCTGATGAAGAACGGAGTCAAGTTCGATTACACGGAAACTTCCTTTGCAGAGGGCGACGTGATCTCC
>JAZSMX010000102.1:0-6187 GCA_045536125.1 Eubacteriales bacterium
GGCTCACAGAACGACATGGCTACGATCCGACTTTGGTAATCGGAACGGAGGTATTGAACAATGTCTAGAATTGGTAGAATGCCTATTGCGATTCCCGCAGGCACGACAGTTACCGTTGCGGACAACAACGTTGTCACCGTAAAGGGCAAGCTCGGTACTCTCACCGAGACCTTCAGCGCTCGCATGAGCATCAAGGTTGAGGGAAATGAAGTCATTATTACCCGTCCCACCGATGAGAAGCAGGACAAGAGCCTTCACGGTCTTACCAGAGCTTTGCTTGCAAACATGGTCGAGGGTGTTACCAACGGCTATTCCAAGAAGCTTGAGATCGTAGGTGTAGGTTACAGAGTTGTAAAGCAGGGCAAGAACCTTCAGCTGTTCCTCGGACATTCCTTGATGCCCGGAACCGGTCTTCCCCAGGCAAACTTCATCATGTCTGAGAACGAAGATATCACCTTCGACGTTCCGGATTCCAACACCATCATCGTTAAGGGTATCGATAAGCAGAAGGTCGGACAGACCGCAGCAGTTATTCGTGGCAAGAGACCTCCGGAGCCTTACCATGGCAAGGGTGTCAAGTATGCTGACGAATATGTACGCCGCAAGGCCGGTAAGGCCGGTAAGGGCAAATAATTGAAAGGAGTGAAGTGACATGGTATCAAGAAAAGATGCAAACAAGGCTCGTCTGAAGAGACATAAGAGAGTCAGAGCAAAGATTTCGGGTACTGCCTCTCGTCCGCGTCTGGCTGTGTATCGCTCCAATGCGAACATCAGCGCACAGATCATCGATGATGTGAAGGGCGTGACGTTGGTAAGCGCTTCCACTTTCGGTAAGGGCTTTACCGCTGACGGCGGCAACAAGGCAGCAGCAAGAGAAGTCGGCAAGATGATTGCCGAGAAAGCAATTGCAGAGGGCATCACTGAGGTCGTATTTGACCGTGGCGGCTATCTGTATCACGGACGTGTATCGGAACTGGCTGAAGGCGCTCGCGAGGGCGGCCTGAAGTTCTGATTTTCCGGTTTGTACACTGTTCAACAAACTTATTCAGTTCATTGAACATTTTGGAGGAAAATATGGCAGAAAAATTTAATCCGGCTGAGCATGATTTGAAAGAATCGCTCATCGCTCTGAACCGTGTATCCAAGACCGTTAAGGGTGGTCGTATTGCCCGTTTTGCAGCGCTTATGGTTGTAGGCGACGGCGCAGGTCACGTTGGCGTAGGACTTGGTAAGGCAGCTGAGGTTCCCGAAGCTATCCGCAAGGGAATTGAGGATGCAAAGAAGAATATGGTAACCGTATCCCTCAAGGGTACTTCCATTCCTCATGAAGTGATCGGCGTATTTGGCGCAGGTAAGGTTCTTTTGAAGCCTGCCGCTCCCGGTACCGGTATCATCGCAGGTGGCAAGGTACGTATGGTACTTGAGGCTGCCGGCATCAAGAATATCCGTGCAAAGTGCTTGCGTTCCAACAATCCTACCAACGTTGTTAAGGCAACGATGGAAGGCTTGAAGGCGCTCCGCACCGCCGAGCAGGTTGCGAAGATCCGCGACATCTCGGTTGAGCAGATCAAGGGTTGATTGGGAGGTAACGGAATATGAAAAAGGTTACACTTACAAAGAGCCTGATCGGCTGCAAGCCCAATCAGAAGGCAACCGCAAAGTCTCTGGGTCTGAACAGAGTCGGCGACAGCATCGTTCATGCTGATGATGCGATCCTTGCCGGCAAGATCAAGGTTCTCTCCCATCTGGTTTCTGTTGAAACCGTAGAAAACGCATAAGGAGGGAATAACAAATGAAACTCCATGAACTTCAGCCCGCTGAAGGCTCCGCAAAGGCAGCCTGGAGAAAGGGCAGAGGTCCCGGTTCCGGTAACGGTAAGACCGCCGGAAAGGGACACAAGGGTCAGAACGCTCGTTCCGGCGGCGGTGTTCGCACCGGTTTTGAGGGCGGTCAGTTCCCGATTTACAGAACTCATCCTAAGAGAGGCTTCCACAATCACTTCGCTACCAACTACGCAATTGTGAACGTTGAGGATCTGAACAAGTTCGTTGACGGCACCGTTGTTGATATCGATATGCTTCTGGCAGCAAGAATGATTCGCAAGCCGATGGACGGTCTTAAGGTTCTCGGCAATGGCGAGCTCACCAAAAAACTCACAGTCAAGGCAGCCGTCTTTTCGGCAACTGCTAAGGAGAAGATTGAAGCGGCAGGCGGTAAGGTAGAGGAGGTATAAGGATGTTTCAAACGTTTAAAAACGCGTGGAAAGTCCCGGAGCTTCGCAAGAAGATCCTCTTTACCTTGATGATCATCCTTTTGTACCGCATCGGCGCAACCTTGACCGTTCCCTTCGTCAACACTGACGCTTTTAACTCTGAGCAAGCGGAAATCCTCAGCGGTGGCTTGTTCCAGTTTATGGGAATGATCTCGGGTTCTGCGTTCAGCCAGGCAACGTTCTTTGCTCTGTCTGTAAGCCCGTATATCACCGCATCCATCGTCATGCAGCTGTTGACCATTGCAATCCCCGCTCTTGAGAGACTTTCCAAGGACGAGGACGGCAAGAAGAAGATCTCCGCTGCAACCCGTTGGGTGACTGTCGGTCTTGCGATTGTGACCGCATTCGGCTACGTAAACATGCTCAATATTTCCAAGCTTTTGGATTTCGGCGGCGTGAACGAGGTCTTCGGTTGGATCGTAATGATCGCATGCTTCTGTGCAGGTGCATCCTTGATCATGTGGCTTGCCGAAAAGATCAACGACCACGGCATTGGAAACGGTATCTCCATGATCCTGTTTGCAAACATCCTCTCCGGTGGTGTGGCTGCAGTGCAGACCTTGATCGATATGATTCCTTTCACGGGAATCGGCGAGTGGAAGCTCGACAATGAGGTACTGGGATACGTTCTCGGTGCCCTTGAGGTTCTGATTTCTCTTGCTGTTGCCCTTGCAGCCGTTGTTTTGGTTGTTTGGTTTACTAACTCCGAGAGAAGAATCAAGGTGATTTACGCAAAGAAGGTCGTCGGCCGTAAGATGTATGGTGGACAGAAGACCAATCTTCCTCTGAAGATGAACATGGCAGGCGTTATGCCCGTCATCTTTGCAAGCTCGATCGTCTCGATTCCCGCGACGATTGCGGCATTCATTCCCGAATCCGGCTTTGCCAAGTTCGTAACGGATTGGCTCAGCCAGGTGTCTCCCATCTATATTGCGGTTTTCATTGTTCTGGTCTTTGCGTTCTCTTACTTCTACATTGCGATTTCTTTCAATCCTGTAGAGGTTGCGAACAATATCAGGAGCAACGGTGGCGCGATCATTGGTATCCGTCCCCAGGAAATGGCTCCCTTTATCAAGAAGATTTTGAACCGTGTTACGCTGATGGGTGCGATCTTCCTTGTGGTCATCGCTGCTGTTCCTATGATCGTGGGTGCGATTGTTACGGCGGTTGGCGGTAACTTTACCAGCCTTGCGTTTGCCGGTACGTCCTTGTTGATCGTTGTCGGCGTCGCGCTTGAAACGGTTCGCGATCTTGAGGCTCAGCTCTCTATGCGCAACTACAAGGGCTTCCTTGATTGATCTGAGTACACAGCGGAGGAAACTATGAATCTGATTTTACTTGGCGCTCCCGGTGCGGGGAAAGGTACCCAATCCGCGAAGATTTCCGAAAAATATCAAATTCCCGCGATTGCGACCGGAGATATTCTCCGTGCCGAAAGACGCGCAGGCACCGAGCTTGGTAAAGAGGCGCAGTCCTATATCGAAGCCGGCAAGCTGGTTCCCGATTCCGTGGTGATTGGAATCATCAAAAAGTATATGGTGGAAAACAATTGCGAGAACGGCTTCATTCTGGATGGCTTTCCCCGTTCGATTCCTCAGGCAGAGGCTTTGGAGGAGATGGGCATTCACATTGATGCGGTACTCAGCATTGAGGTCCCCGATGAAAAGATTGTCGAGCGTATGAGCGGACGCAGAGTTTGCTCTTGCGGCGCATCTTATCATATCGTCTACAATCCCCCGCACGTAGCGGATGTTTGTGACAAATGCGGCGATGCTCTTTACGTCAGAGCAGACGACGCTGCAGAAACCGTGAAAAACAGATTGGCTACCTTCCACAAGGAAACAGAGCCACTCAAGGAGTTTTACTCCAAGAAGGGCTTGCTCCTCTCCGTAGAAGGTCAGGAAGAGGTCGCGGATACCACCGCGCTCGTCTTCAAGGCACTGAGTACGGTCGAGGCGTGAACGAATGATTCAACTGAAAAATTCGGCACAACTCGCAGCTATGAAGGAAGCGGGACGTATTACGGGTGAGGCTTTGCTTGTTGCTCGCGATATGATCCGTCCGGGTGTCAGCACCTATGAAATCGATATGGCGCTCCGTCGCCATATCGAACGGTGCGGCGCTAAGCCTGCATTTTTAGGCTACAACGGATTTCCCGCAAGTGCTTGTATCAGCATTAACGATGAGGTCATCCACGGAATCCCTTCCAAGAAGCGGATTTTAGAGGAAGGGGACATCGTAAAAATTGACACCGGCGCGACCTATCGCGGCTACGTCGGTGATTCCGCAAGAACCATTCCCGTGGGCAAGGTCAGCGAAGAGGCGATGCGTTTGATTCAAACGACGCGTGACAGCTTTTTTGCGGGCATTGATGCTCTCAAGGTGGGAAACCGCTTGGGAGACGTTGGCTCTGCGATCGACACTCTGGTCCGTGCAAACGGATTTTCTACCGTCAAGCGTTACGTGGGACACGGCATCGGCACCAATATGCACGAAGCACCCGACGTACCGAATTTTGGGACTCCCGGCAGAGGAATTCGCCTGTGTGCGGGTATGACGCTTGCCATTGAACCTATGGTAAACGTCGGCACCTTCGAGGTGAAGGAAATGCCGGACGGATGGACCGTGAAAACACTGGACGGAAGTCTCTCGGCGCACTACGAAAACACGGTTGCGCTGACGAGTGAGGGTGTATTGATCCTTACGGAAGTTGAAAAAGGTTTCTGATCACAACAATCTACTACAGTTAGGAGGGATTCTTCTGGCACAGAAGGAAGATGTTATCGAATTTGAAGGTACAGTCGTTGAGGCTCTCCCCAATGCATGCTTCAAAGTGAAGCTTCCCAACGGTCACATTGTGACGGCGCACATTTCGGGTAAGCTTCGTATGAACTATATCAAAATTCTGCCCGGTGACCGCGTAACCATCGAAGTATCGGTTTACGATCTGACGAAGGGACGCATTACCTGGCGAGCAAAATAATCATTGCAGAATAAAGCAAGAAAGGTATGGTAGAGACAATGAAGGTGAAACCATCCGTTAAGAAGATCTGCGAAAAATGCAAGATCATCAAGAGAAAAGGTAAAATCATGGTGATCTGCGAAAACCCCAAGCACAAGCAGAAGCAGGGTTAAGCAGAATCCAAAAATCAACAGAAAGGTGAATAAACAGTATGGCTCGTATAGCTGGTGTTGATATTCCGAACAACAAGCGCATTGAGATTGCCCTTACCTATATCTACGGTATTGGCCGCAAGAGCGCAAACGATATCCTTGCAGCAACCGGCATCAATCCGGACACGCGCGCAAAGGATCTGACCGAGAATGAGGTCGCCAAGCTCCGTGACGAGATCGAAAACAACTATACCGTTGAGGGTGATCTTCACCGCGAAGTAGCGATGAACATCAAGAGAATGGTTGAGATCAACTGCTATCGCGGTATTCGTCACAGAAAGGGACTCCCCGTAAGAGGTCAGAGAACCAAGACCAATGCAAGAACTCGCAAGGGTCCCGCAAAGACCATTGCAAACAAGAAGAAGTAAAGGAGTGGCATAACAATGGCAAAAGTAGCAGCAAAGAAAGTTGTCAAGAAACGCCGCGAAAGAAAGAACATCGAAAAGGGTGCCGTTCATATTCAGGCGACCTTCAACAATACGATCGTTACCGTTTCCGACGCACAGGGCAACACCATTTCCTGGGCATCTGCGGGCGAACTTGGTTTCAAGGGCTCCAGAAAGTCCACTCCCTTCGCAGCACAGTCTGCTTCTGAGACTGCAGCAAAGGCAGCTATGGAGCACGGACTCAAGACCGTTGAGGTCTTCATCAAGGGCCCCGGAGCAGGACGTGAATCCGCAATCCGTGCATTGGAGACTGTCGGCCTTCAGATCACTTTGATCAAGGACGTAACTCCCATTC
>JAZSMX010000122.1:0-6905 GCA_045536125.1 Eubacteriales bacterium
ACATGCGTTCGGGGCGGGTTTTGTGATGTTTGTCCCAAGGGGCAACGATGTATGCCCTACGGTTGTTGGATTTGATCGTGCGTTGATAGCCGCGTGATGAGTTTGCTTCGCAAACGCAAGATCAAGTATCCTTGCGAAGAATCGAAAGATATTCCTCATAAGCGTAAACGCGTTTGCGTTGGGCATTGTTGGTTTGAACAAGGATGCCAAGGTCTATCAATCGGTTGATATAGCTTGATGCGGTATTGAAGGAGATCCCAAGATCGGAAGCGGTTTTTCCGATATCGATGATTGGATTTTGTTCGAGATGATCAAAGATCAATCGAGCGGTTTTGGCTTGTCTTCCCATTTGCTCAATCACCGACACATTCTTGTTGTGAAGTTCACTCAGCTTTTGAATCGTTTCTACCGCATCCTCTGCCGACTCCTTGATTGCAAGAAGGAAGAAATTTACCCATTGCTCATAGTTATCCTTTGCTCTGACCTCGCTCATGCGGTCGTAATATTCGATGCGGTTGAGTTTGAGATAATAAGAGATATAAAGCGCAGGATCGTGCAGTGCCTGCTTGTCGAGAAGAAAGAGCGTAATGAGCAATCTGCCTACGCGACCGTTTCCGTCGAGGAATGGGTGGACGGTTTCAAACTGATAATGAATAAGAGCCGCCTTGATCAATACGTCAAGAGAATCCTCTGCATTGATATATTTTTCAAGATCGGACATCGCTTCCACCATATCCTGCGGATTTGGCGGAATGTACCGTGCGTTTTTTATTGAGCTCCCCTGTGCACCGATCCAGTTTTGTGAAATACGGAATTCGCCGGGATTTTTTTCTTGCCCTCTTACCCCTTGCATCAGAACGGCGTGAACTTCCTTTAAAAGACGGTTACAGAGAGGAAGAGTGTTCATACGCTCAAGTGCAAATTCCGTTGCTTTGATATAATTTACAACGTCTGCGACGTTTTGATTTGCATTCTTTTCAATCAACGGATCGAGGACGTCCTCAAGAGTTGCCTGTGTTCCCTCAATCTGCGAGGAAAGCAGGGCTTCCTTGCGAACGTACATGGAAACGAACAAATTCATGCTTGGAATGTGTGTTGCCAAGGCATCCAACGTGGCAAGTGCCTTGGTTGCCCCCGTAAGTCTTGTGAGCATCTCATCGTCGATCTTCAGTTGGGGGGGAAGCGGTGAAGGTCTGAAGGATTTGTATTCCGCATCTCCCGAAAGGTTGGATATTTGTGTTCCCGCTTTACTCATGCGAACCTCCAATTTGAAATGACTGTATCCATTATAGCACTTTTGTTTCAAAAAGTCAATGATTGTTGAAATAAATAAATATATAATTTCAAAAAAAACTACAAATATTGAAATTAAATATCGGATATTAAGGGCTTGTTTCAAAAAGATGTGGTTTGACACCTCTTTATGATGTAAGATGATTATATCGCGAGATCATCGATTGACAAATCGTTTTTTGGGATGCTTGCGAACAAGTTCCGTCATGTACGCATTCTCCCTCAGTCGCCTTGAAGGATTTCTGCCCTTGCTTTCGGCACGCTTCCTAAAATCGGGTAAGGTATTGACAAGAACGTACTTTAATAGTATAATTAAATATCATTATTATGATTAAGTACGCCGATACGAAACGGTTTTGGAGGAATTATGGAATACGGATTGCAGCTTTACAGTGTCAGAGATATGAGTGAAGGGGATCTTGAGGGGGCGCTTCGCGAGGTGGCGGCGCTCGGATACAAATACGTGGAGTTTGCGGGCTTTTTCGGTCACAGTGCCGAGGAGGTCGTGGCGATGCTGGAGAGGTACGGCCTTTCGTTGAGCGGCACGCACACGGGCATGGACGAGCTTCGTCCCGAGCGGATTGAGGAGACGGTGGCATACCACAAGGCGATCGGGAACCGACATCTGATCATTCCGTGGGCGGATTTTTCCACGCGCGAGAAGCTGGACGAGGTGGTGTCGCTGATCAACGAGGCGCAGCCGATTCTGGAAGCGGCGGGGATCACGTTGGGATACCACAATCACAGTCACGAGTTCCTTCCTACGTCCTACGGAGTGATTCCGCACAGCGAGCTGGAAAAGAGAACCTCCGTTTCCTTTGAGATTGACACCTATTGGGCTTACGTGGCAGGGCAGGATCCGATCGAAGTTTTGACGCGTCTTGGCGACCGTGTGTCGGTCATCCACTTAAAGGACGGCCGGAAGGACGGAACGGGAAAGGCGCTGGGCGAGGGCACAGCTCCCGTGGAGCAGGTGCGTGAGTACGCGATGCAAAAGGGGCTGCTTATGGTGGTGGAGAGTGAAACCTGCGATCCGACGGGCATTCTGGAGGTCGGTCGCTGCATGCGCTATCTGCGCTCCTTGGAGGCTTCCAAATGAAGCGTACAGCCGCTTTGACACTCTGCCTCTGTCTTCTTGCGCTTGCGACCTTGCTTGTCTCCTGTACGGGCGACGGGGAAGGGAGCGTGACGGGCACGGGGACGGAGCGCGGAACGGGAAGCCTTTCGTCGGACGTGAGTGAAACGGAGACGGAAACGGAGAGCGAGCTCTCTCCTGCCGACGACGGATTCCCCAACGAGGCGGAATCGGGCGGTACGAAGCGTTATTGATGAAGACAGGGATGAAGGCATGATTCAGAAGGTAATTCCCGTGCAGGACCGCATGGTTCTGCGCGTTTGCAGAACAGATCAATTCAAGGCAGAGACGCTCTCCCTCTCGGCGGTGCTTCCCATCGGGGAGGATGCGTATCTGACCTCGCTGCTTCTCGCGGTGCTGCTCCGCGGAAGCGCGCGGTATCCGACGGTTGCCGCGATCAATCGGAGGCTCGACGATCTTTACGGAACGGAGATCTCCTTGCGCAACCATTATCTCGGAGGAAGCCACGTCATCGGTCTTTGCGCCGACGTGGTGGGACCTGAGTATCAGAAATTAGAGGTGGGAGAGGAGAGCGCCCTGGAGGGGGCTCTGGAGATGATGCGCGAGCTTCTCTTCCATCCGCTCCTTGACGCGAACGGTCTTCTTTCCGCTCACTACGTGGAGAGCGAAAAGAGACTGCAATGCGACAGCATCCGCGCGCAGAAAAACAATCCCTCCGCCTATGCCGCCGAGCGTTGCCATGCGTTGGCTTGGAAGGATTCCCCCATGGGGCAACCGATCCTTGGAGACGAGGAACGTGTGATGGCGGTCACACCGCTCCGATTGACGGAGCATTGGAGGACTCTTTTGCAAAGGCTTTTCTTGGAGTTCTTTTACGTAGGAGCGGAGGACGGTGACGTGATCGCTGCCGCCTTGAAAAAGACATTTCGGGAGGCGCTTTCGGGCAAATCCTTCCAAAACGCGGCTTCCGTGTGTTGCCGTCTCCCCGACGCGCCCGCGGCGCGCGGTGAGGAATCGCTCCCCATCACGCAAAGCCATTTGGTGATCATCTACGACACGGGCGTCACGCTTTGCGACCGCGATTTTTACGCGACGTCGCTTTTCAATGAGATTTTGGGGGCGTCGCCCGTTTCCAAGCTGTTTATGAACGTGCGCGAGCGGCTGGGGCTTTGCTACTCCTGTCACAGCGCCTACAATGCTTACCGCGGCACGCTTCGCGTCTCGTGCGGTCTGTCGGACGCGTCGATGGAGCGGGCGGAGCGCGAGATCGAAGCCGCGCTTCGAAGCATTGCCGACGGGAACGTGAGCGAGTCCGAGTGGATCAGCGCGAAAAAGTCCCTTGTGGGCGCGTACCGACAAATGAAGGACAGCCCCGTCGCTCTGGAGCGCTTTTTCTTCGGTCGCGCGCAGGCGGGGGTGAGTGTCACTCCCGAGGAGTGCTGCCGCGCCTTGGAGGACGTGACGCTTGAGGACGTGGTGCGCGTCGCGAACCGCGTGCGGCACGTGTGTGCCTTTTCTTTGCACGCGACGGGAAGTGGGGAGGTGGATTCTTTTGAAGAGGATTGAGCATTCGTCCGCTCTTTTGAGGGAATCCTACGCATCCTTTGCGCATCCCTCGGGGCTTTCCGTGTACGTGTACCCTAAAAAAATGACAGGAATCTACGCGCTCTTCGCAACGCGCTACGGTTCTCTTGACGCCGCCTTTTCGGTGGACGGACGGGAGGAGGTCTTGCCCGATGGCATCGCGCATTTCCTGGAGCATAAGCTCTTTGAGAGCGAGGACGGCTCGGATGCCTTTTCCGCCTTTTCGGCTCTCGGTGCGGATGCCAACGCGTACACCTCCTACAACCGCACGGCATATCTCTTTTCCACGACCGAGCATTTTGAAGAGTCGCTGGAAACGCTTCTTTCCTTCGTCTTCCACCCCTGCTTCCGCGAGGAGTCGGTCAAAAGGGAGGCGTCCATCATCTCCGAGGAGATCCGCATGTACCGCGATCAGCCCTGGGAGCGCGTGTATGAGAACATGCTCCGCTCTCTCTACCGCACGCATCCCGTCAGAAAAAACATTTGCGGAACGGTGTCTTCGGTCAAGCGCATCACAAAGGAAGATCTTTATCGCGCGTATGAGCTGTTCTACCATCCCTCCAATATGGCGCTCATCGTTTGCGGTGACGTGGACGAGAAAACGGTGTTGGACACGGTGGATCGCACGCTCGGAAGGAGTGCGCGCCCTCTCCCCGACGTTTGCCGTCGGCTTTCCCCCGACGTGGGAAGGATTGCGCGCGCCTACACCGAGGAGCGGATGCAGGTTTCCAAGCCCATCTTTTCCATCGGGATCAAGGATTCCGTGCTCCTTTCGGATGCCCACGCGCGACTGATGCGTGAATTGACAATGGCATTGCTCAACGAGGTGCTGTTCTCGCAATCGAGCGATTTTTACAATACGCTGTTCGAACGCGGTCTGCTCACGCCCTCCTTCACGGTGGGCTACTCCGCCTCTCCCACCTTCGCCTTCAATTGCCTCTCGGGCGAATCCGACGATCCCGACGCGGTGCTTGGAGAGCTTCGGGCGTACCTTCGGGGGGCTTTGGAGCGCGGCTTGGATCGGGACGCCTTCCGCCGCTGCCAAAGGGCGCTTTACGCGGACGAGGTGCGCGCGTACGACTCCACCGAGGAGATCGCGAACCGTCTTCTCTCCTTCGTCTTTGAGGGAACGGAGATGCTGGACGCGGCGTCTCTTCTGCTTGACATCCGCATCGAGGATGCCGAGCGTCTGATGCGCTCCTTCTTTTTGGAGGATCGCTTTGTGATGTCTGTGATCCGTCCCATAGAGGATGAGAATTCATAGGAAAGGAATCAACGCATGAATACTACTGTTGTCAGCTTCCCGGGACTCGGGATCGAACATTTGGAATTGAACAAGATCGCCTTCTCTCTCTTCGGAGCGTTGGAGGTGCGCTGGTACGGAATCTTTATCACGCTCGGCATCGTTCTTGCCTTTGCGTACGTCATCTTCCGCGGCTACCGCAACGAGGGTGTGAAGTCCGATGACGTGATCGACATCGGCATCTTTACCGTGCTTGCGGGCATCGTCGGTGCGCGTCTTTACTACGTGCTGACCACCGTCGGTGACGGAGTGCACGTGTACGAAAGCTTCATTGATGTCATCGCCATCTGGAGGGGCGGTATCGCCGTTTACGGCTCGATCATCGGCGGCGCGCTTGCGATCTTTTTCGTGACGCGCTACAAAAAGATCAACACGCTCAAGTTCTTTGATATGGTCGTGCCCGGCTTGATTCTGGCGCAGTCGGTCGGTCGCTGGGGCAACTTCTTCAACGGGGAGGCGCACGGCTCGGTCATCGGGGCGGAGACCGCCTTCCACTTCCTCGGCTTTGACTTCCTTTTGCCGTCGGGAGAGGGAACCTTCTTCCATTTCGCGCGGATGTGGATGCGCGGCACGGAGGGCTGGAGCTACTATCATCCCACCTTCTTCTATGAGAGTGTGTGGTGTCTTCTCGGCTTTGTGCTGCTCACGCTTCTTTACAGCCACAAGAGATTCCACGGTCAGATCTTTCTTACTTACGCGGCGTGGTACGGCTTTGGAAGAATGTTCATTGAGGGCTTCCGTACGGATTCTCTCTTCATTCCCGGGACGCCCCTGCGGATCTCCCAGTGCGTCGGTCTTGTTTGCTTCCTCGTCGGCGGTGCGCTTCTTGCCGTCTATTCGGTGAAGCTCGGAAAGAATCCCCCCATCTCTCCCGTTTCCCGTCGCTTTGAATGCTTTTCAAAAAGAAAAAAGGCAGTGACGGTTACGGCGGGGGAAGCTGTGGAGGAGCGTGTGGAGGAAGTCGCAAAGGAATTGAACCCCAACGAAGAAATGAACGAAGAAACAGAACCCAAGGAGGATACAAGGGATGGCAACGAGAATTGACGGAAAGGCGATCTCCGCCGCAATCAGAGCGGAGATTTCGGAAAAGACTGCCGCATTCGTAAAGGAGACGGGCGTTCGCCCGGGACTTGCGGTGATCATCGTGGGAGAGGATCCCGCGTCTCAGGTGTACGTGAGAAACAAAAAGAAGGGCTGCGAGGAGGTTGGATTTGAATCCTTCGGCTACGAGCTTCCCGAGGATACCACGCAAGAGGAATTGAACGCGCTTGTGGACCGTCTCAACGCGGACGACCGTGTGCATGGAATTTTGGTGCAGCTTCCGCTTCCGAAGCATCTGGATGAAACCGAGGTGCTTCTCCGCATCGATCCCAAAAAGGACGTGGACGCGTTCCATCCCTACAACGTCGGAAAGATCATGATCGGAGATTACAGCTTTCTCCCCTGCACCCCCGCGGGTGTGATGGCGCTCCTTGAGCGTTCGAATATTGAGATTTCGGGCAAAAAGTGCGTTGTGATCGGTCGCTCCAACATCGTCGGAAAGCCGATGGCAATGCTTCTTCTGCATGCCAACGGCACGGTGACCGTTTGCCACAGCCGCACGCGCGACCTTGCTGCCGTGACGCGTGA
>JAZSMX010000030.1:0-16320 GCA_045536125.1 Eubacteriales bacterium
CTATCTGACACCGAGGATTCTTGAAATCCTGAAAAAGCACGGTGTATCGGCAACCTTTTTTATGGTAGGGGAAAACGTGATCAACTATCCCGATGCCGCGCGTGCGGTGCTGCGGGAGGGGCATGAGATTGGGAATCACACCTATTCTCACAGACACGTTTCCTCGCTGGACAACAAACGCTTGACGGAGGAGCTGGAAAAATGTGAAAATGCGCTGTTTGAGCTTTGCGAGTGCAGACCTCACCTCTTTCGCCCCCCCGAGGGGGCTGTTACCAAAACCGTTGAGGAATGCGCAAGGGAGGGGGATTATTCCCTTGTGCTGTGGAGCTTGGATACAAGGGACTGGGAAAACAAAAGCGTGGAGCAGATCGTCGGTAGGGTGATTGACAATATTCGCCCGGGGGATATCATTCTGATGCATGATTATATCGGAGTCAGAAGCAAGACGCCCGAGGCGTTGGAGATTCTGCTTCCCGAGCTTCTCAAGCGCGGATATGAGCCGGTGACGGTGAGTCACTTGCTGGGTATCCAATGAAAGGGGCTGTCACATTTGACGAGAACAAAAAAGCCCGTGGAGAAAAGAAAAAAGTCCCGTTTTCCGGAAGAATCGGAAAATGAGACAGGAATCGGTTGAATTTCTTCGAAATTCTCCAAAATATTACGGGCTTTTTCTACCGCCAAATTCGGGGCTCGACGTACCTTTGTACGCCTCACGCCCCGAATTCGACGCTTCTCGCCTAAATCTGCCGAGCCCCTTTAACTTTGACTTTGGGCGGTGGAGAGCGGTGTCAGAAGCAGATGCTTGCAGGCAAGCCGCTCGGCGTCGTCCGCATTGTGTGTCACAAGAATTGCGCTTGCGTTTCTTTGAATCAAAAAATTCTTTAGTTTTCCCGAAAGGTCGATCTTCAGCTCCTCGTCAAGTGCCGAAAACGGCTCGTCGAACAGATAAAGATCGGCATCGAAAAGGAGTGCTCTGGCAAGGGAAACTCTGCTTTTCATGCCTCCCGACAACTCGCTTGGAAAAAGCTCCTCCGTGCCGCTAAGCCCGACCGTTTCCAGAACGTCCGAAATACGCCCTCGCTGCTCCTTCGGTGCTTGAAGAACCGCTTCCAGATTTTGCGCGACCGTCAGCCACGGAAAGAGGCGAGGCTCTTGAAATACGTAGGCGGTTCTTTGAAAGGTGTTGACGATTGCTCCTCCGCGAGGCTTTTTCAATCCCGCGGCAAGCGTTAAAAGCGTTGTTTTTCCGGATCCCGACGGTCCCATCACGGAGAGAATCTCTCCCTCATTCAGAGAGAAGGAAAGCTCCCGAAGTACTTCTTTCTTACCGTAGGAGAAGGAAACGTTTTGAAATTCAAGCACGTGAGACACCTCCTTTTTGGCTTCTGCCGACCTTATCTAAAAGTGCCAGAAGCCCGTACTCCATAGCGAGACTGAACAGAATCACAGTCAAGGTCCAGGCGAACATTTCTGGGGTGAGTATGTAGAGCTTTGCGTTGGATATTTGCGTTCCGACGGTGTCCTTCGGCATGGTGAGTATTTCAGCGGCGATCCCCGCCTTCCAGGAAAGCCCGAGAGAGGTTCTCAGGGCGGAGATGAAGTAGGGCTTTAAGGACGGGAGAAGAAGGAGCTTGAGCTTTTTTGCGGGAGAGAACCCATAGACCTGTGCCACCTCTGAAAGCTGAGGATCGATTTTTGAGATCCCCTCGTCGAGGTTGGTCCATATCACGGGGAAGACGATCAGAACCGCGATAAAGGAAGGAACGTCCGAAGCTCCGATGAAAATCCATGCCAGTACAATGAACGAGGCAACGGGGGTTGCCTTGATCACCGACATCAGGGGCAGGAGCAATTCACGCAGGAGAGAAAGCCTTGAGGTCAGTGCCACGGTCAGACAAGCAGCGACCGTGGCAATCAGAAGACCTTTGAGTATATTGAAGAGTGAATTTGCCGCCGAAATGTAAAACGATGCGGTTCCAAGCAGTCCGATCAGCGTTTTGAAAACGACCAAGGGAGTGGGGAACAAGAGCTCGTTTCCGAAGGCAAACGACAAAATCCACCAAACGGCGATCCAAAATGCCGCGATCAGGAGCATGCGGCAGACTTTTTTGAAAAGCTTCATGCCGTATTACGGAACGTAATAGAAATCGTCCTCGGGAAGTGCACCGCCGATCGATGCGGGATTGATTCCGTAAAGAACGTTCAGATAGGCGTTCATTGCCGCCTTCATTTCCTCGCCGTCCACGTAGCAGACGTTGCACTTCGGAATTGCTGTTTTGGCAACGGCGGCATTGGCAAAGATTCCCGCATCGACGATCATCTGAGAAGCTGCTTCAAGGTCCTCCTCAAGATATTCAACGGATGACTTGTAAGCCTCAAGGAAGCTCTTTACCGCTTCGGGATGTGCCTCCAAAAATTCATTTCTGATGACAAGGCAGCCCTGCACGAGAGTGTCCTTGGTTGCCACAAGATTCCACTCCTCGGTCAGATCCAGCGCGTTTGTCAGCGTGACCTTTCCGCCCTTCGTTGCGGCGGCGGTCGCAAGGGTTACCATCGGCTCGGGGAGAACGGCGATGTCCACCTCGCCTGCGGCGACAGCATCCTTGAGTGCTGCGGGAGCGGCATATGCCTCGGAATTGATGGTCACGTCCTTGCCGACCGTCAAGCCGTTCTTTTCACACAGATACTTCAGAATAAAGGTGGGGTTTTGCGCGGGCGCATAAACGGTTTTTCCCTTCAGATCGGAAAAGCTCTTGACACTCTCGTTCTGATTGGTGATGAGATACAGGCAACCGAGCGTATTGACTGCGAGAACGCTGACCTTGCCTTCGGTTTTGTTGTATACGTTTGCCGCAGCATTGGTGGGGAGTGCTGCGATATCGGCATCTCCGTTGATCAGCGCAGCGGTGACGTCGGAGGCGTCGGTCTTTACTTCGAATTTGTAATGCGAAAGAGTTTCATCCTCTTTTGCATCGGAAATCAGCTTTGCCATTCCGAATCCGGTGGTTCCGTTGAGGGTGTAGACGTTGATTTCCGTGGTATCCTTCGGCGCGGTGCAAGCGACGACGGGAAGAACCAGGACGAGAATGAGTAAGAGTGCAAGGGTGCGAAGCTTCATGGTAGAGTACCTTCCTTTTTTGTTTTTTTATATGGTTACGCTGTCATTCATAAGCCTTCAGCATAGCTTCCTTGGATAAAACGGTGATGCTCCGACCGTCCTTTTGAATATATCCGTCAAGAGACAGTCGGTCGAATGCCCGATAGAGTGAGGCGCGCCCGAGATCAAGAAGCTCGGAGAGTGCCGAGAGGGACGCATCCAGAAGAATGCGGTCGGAATCAAACGAGGCAAGATAGAGCGCCAGCCGCCGCTCGGCACTGCCCGCCGTCAGATAGCCGATTTTTTTATTGAGGTAACAAACGCGGCTGCAAAGGAATGCAAGATAACGGTCCAAAAACACACCGTCCGCATCAAGGAGCGCGCGGATCGCTTCCTTCGGGAGAAGAAAGACACGGCATTTTTTGTCTGCCGTGATGCGGGAAACGAAGGGGGCTTCCGAGAAAAGGTTGGATACGCCGAACACGTCTCCCGATTGAAGATAGCGTAACAGCGTGTTCTTGCTTACGTCCTTTGTCTTGACCGTTGCCCGTCCGTCAAGGATCAATCCCACAAAACGGGTGGGGGATTCGGGGGAGAGAATGGGATCTCCCTCCTTGAAGTCCTCCACGCGACAGCCGTATTCGCGAAAAATTTCGAGTGCCGAGGTGCGGTCGATTCCCGAAAACAAATCGTGCGACCAGATTTTTTGAGCATCGGATTTCGAAAACGTCATAAAATCACCTGCTTTTTGTATCATATGAGACAATTATAGCACAACGTTAAAACTTTGTCAAGAGGAAGATCGAAAAATAAATTGAAAAAAATAAAGCAGTTTCGTCAGATTTTTTATTTGTATTTTGCAAAACATTATTAATTTTTCGCTTTCCCTCTTTACTTTTGAGTTTGGTGGGTGTATAATGATACTATCATGTGATTTTTTGGAGGTAGGGAATGACACTTGTGATTTTGGCAGCCGGTATGGGCTCTCGCTACGGTGGAATGAAACAGCTGGATCCGATGACCGATGCGGGGAATTTTATCATTGATTTTTCAATCTATGACGCGATTCTTGCGGGCTTCGATAAGGTTGTGTTCATTATCAAGGAAGAGAATCTTCACCTGTTCCGCGAAACGATCGGTGACCGTATTGAAAAGAAGATCAAGGTGGAGTACGCGTTCCAGCGGATCGACGATCTGCCACAGGGCTTTACTGCTCCTGCGGACAGAGTCAAGCCATGGGGAACGGGACACGCCGTTTACTGTGCAAGGGATCTTGTCAAGGATAACTTTGCCGTGATCAATGCCGACGACTTTTACGGAAGAGATACGTTCCTTCAGCTGGCAAAGCATCTGAAGACGGCAGGGAACAGAGACGGTCGCGCACAGCACTGCATGATCGGATTTGCATTGGGCAACACTTTAACAGAAAACGGAACGGTCTCCCGCGGTCAGTGCGAGGTCTCCCCCGAGGGAATGCTTCTGAGTGTCACAGAGCGCACGAAGATCGCAAAGCGCGAGCATTGTGCCGCTTATCTTGAGGAGGACGGAGAAACGTGGACGGAGCTTCCGTTTGATACGATCGTCTCCATGAACTGCTGGGGCTTTACTCCCGAAATTTTCGGGGATCTTGAGCGCGAGCTTTCCGCGTTCCTCAAAAATCTCGGCAACAATCCTCTGAAAGCGGAATTTTATCTTCCCGCTGCCGTGGACACACAGCAGAAGGCGGGCTTGTGCGACGTACACGTATATCCGACCACCTCGCTTTGGCAAGGGGTGACCTATCCCGAGGACAAGGAGCGCGTGAAGCGTGCGATCCGTCAATTGGTCGAGAGCGGTGAGTACAAGGAAAGTCTTTGGGACTGAGCTTCCAAAACAAATATTGAGAAAACAAATCTGAAAGGATGAATGATACATGTCTATTTTAATTACCGGCGGTGCAGGCTTTATAGGATCTCATACGGCTGTTGAGCTTTTGAATGCGGGATACGATATTGTGGTAGCGGATAACTACTGCAACAGCAGTCCCGTGGCTCTTGATAGAGTCCGCAGCATTACGGGAAAGGATTTTCGCGCGTACGAGGTCGACCTTTGTGACAAGGTGGCGCTGGAGCGCGTTTTCAAGGAGAATCCCGAGATTGATTCCGCGATCCATTTCGCGGGACTCAAGGCGGTCGGTGAATCCGTGCAAAAGCCCGGCCTCTATTACTACAACAATCTTCTGAGCACGCTGAACCTGGTGGAGCTGATGGCGAAATACGATGCGAAGAGAATTGTATTTTCCTCCTCCGCAACGGTCTACGGAATGCCCAAGAGTGTTCCGATCCGTGAGGATTTCCCGCTTTCCGCAACCAACCCTTACGGTGAAACCAAGCTGATGATCGAGCACATCCTCAGAGATATCTGGACGTCCGATCATGAGTGGAGTGTTTCCGTGCTCCGTTATTTCAACCCCATCGGTGCGCATAAGAGCGGTATGATCGGAGAAAATCCCAAGGGAATCCCCAACAACCTTTTGCCCTACGTTGCCAAGGTTGCGGCAGGTCAGCTTCCTTGCCTGTCCGTCTTCGGAAACGACTATCCCACGCCCGACGGAACGGGTGTAAGAGACTATATTCACGTGGTCGATCTTGCCAAGGCGCACTTGAGGGCACTTGAGCGTGCCGCGAAGGTCAATGCGGTTGAGTACTACAACATCGGAACAGGAAACGGATATTCGGTTCTTGAGATCGTAAAGGCTTACGAGGCAGCTACGGGCTTGCGTGTAAACTACAAGATCGTTGACCGCCGTCCCGGGGACGTTGCGGAGTGCTATGCTGATCCGACGCTGGCATATGAGAATCTCGGCTGGAAGGCAGAAAACGACATCAACGATATGTGCCGCGATCTTGCCAACTGGATGAAGAACAATCCGAACGGATACGAGGAATAAACACTATGATTTCGAAAAAGTTTTTTGACACTCTGGAGGACGGAAGAGCGGTCTATTCCTATACGATGGAAAACGACGCGCACATGAGCGTTCGCATCTGTGAGATGGGCGGCGCGATCATGAGCATTTGCGTTCCCGACCGAGACGGAAGAATTTCCGACGTTGCTTTGGGCTTTGATTCGCTTCGCGATTATATGGAGGACGGCTCTTACGCGGGCGGCTTGATCGGACGTGTCGGAAACCGCATCGATCACGGCAAGTTCGAGCTGGATGGCAAGAAATACGAAATCTTTTGCAACAACGGAGAAAACTCTCTGCACGGCGGACGCGTCGGATTTTCTCATAAGCTTTGGAACGTTGTCCCCGAGGATGGGGAAGAGCCGAAGCTGATTCTGACTCTGGTCTCTCCCGACGGAGATGAGAATTATCCCGGAACTCTGACGGTGAAGGTCGTCTATACACTTCATAAGGATAACGGCTTGGAAATTGCCTACGAAGCCGTGACCGATCGCAAAACCATCGTGAATCTGACCAATCATGCCTATTTTAACCTTGGCGGATACGCATCGGGCACGATCATGGATCATGTGCTTTCCATGGATGCGGACCGTTATCTTCCCACGGGCAAGAACCTGATTCCCACGGGAGAATTGAAATCGGTGGAGGGAACTCCCTTTGATTTCAGAACGGCAAAGACCATCGGCTGCGATTTTGACCTTTCGAACGAGGACATGAAGATCGCGGGCGGCTTTGACCATTGCTTCTGCTTCACAGGCGGTGAAACAGAGAGGCCCGTGTTGAGAATTGAAGCGTATGAGCCGACGAGCGGAAGAGTGATGAAGGTGTATACGGATCAGCCCGCGGTACAGTTCTATTCGGGGAATTTCTTGAAGAACGAGGCGCATCCCTTCAAGGGTGGCTACCGCCAGAAGCTGCAGACGGGATTCTGCCTTGAAACGCAGAAAATGCCAGATTCTGTCAACCATCCGAATTTCACAAATACCGTTTTGGATGTCGGGGAGACCTACAGACACACCGTCATCTACAGCTTCGGCGTAAAATAAATGTGAAAATATCAAAAAAATTTCAAAAAACATCTTGAAAAATCGAAAAAAGTATAGTATCATATATTATAGATTATTTTGTCGCAGATAAAAACACGGACAAAAATGAAAAATCTATCGATTTAGAAGGTTCGGAGGAAGAAAGCATGATTTTTGAGCATGATGACGCGGGATTGGACAATGTTGTCAATATTAAAGTAATCGGTGTTGGTGGCGGCGGAAACAACGCAGTCAACCGAATGATCGTAAGCAATATCCGCGGTGTTGATTTCGTTTCTGTCAATACTGACCGTCAGGCACTCCGCAGATCTGAGGCTCCCAGCCAGCTCGTCATCGGTGAAAAGATCACCAAGGGCTTCGGAGCAGGTGCCAATCCTCAGATCGGTGCGCGCGCCGCTGAGGAATCCATTGACGATATTCGTTCTATCCTTGACGGAACGGATATGGTATTTATCACCGCAGGTATGGGTGGCGGAACAGGTACGGGTGCGGCTCCCGTTGTTGCTCGCGCAGCAAGAGAGCTTGACATTCTTACGGTTGGTATTGTCACCAAGCCCTTCGCATTCGAGGGCAAGAGAAGACTTGAGCAGGCTGAGGCAGGTATTGCAGAGCTTGCACAGTACGTTGACTCTCTGATCGTGATCCCCAACGAGAGACTGAAGCAGGTTTCCAATGCAAAGATTTCTCTTTCCAACGCTTTCTCCATCGCCGATGACGTTCTCCGTCAGGGTGTGCAGAGTATCTCCGACCTGATCAGCGTGACCGGTACGGTCAACCTTGACTTTGCGGACATCACCAGCGTCATGGCAAATGCAGGCTACGCTCACATGGGTGTCGGCAGCGCGACCGGTAAGGATAAGGCAGAGCTCGCAGCGAAGGAGGCAATCTCCAGCCCGCTGCTTGAGACCTCTATCAAGGGTGCTAAGGGTATCTTGATGAACATCTACGTTTCTCCCGACGTTACCCTCGAGGATGCCGAGCTTGCGTCCACCATCATCGCTCAGGAGGCAAATCCCGAAGCGAACATCATCTGGGGTGTTACCTTCGATGAAAACATGGACGATCAGATGCGTATTACCATCGTTGCTACCGGCTTTGAGAAGAAGCCCGAGGACGAGTATCGCGTGATCAAGAAGGTGGAAACCAATCCCGAGTCTCCCTTCAAGAAGGAAGCTTCCGCAAAGGCTGCTCCCGCAGAGAAGCCCGCACAGGCTGCTCCCGCAGAAAAGCCTGTGAAGAAGGCTGCCGCCGCAAAGAAGGAAGAAACCGAAAGTGATGATTTCGATGATCTCTTCGAGATGCTGAAGAAGAAGTGATTTGACGTCTTTACATCATAATAGCAGGGGTGAGTCAAATGCGAAACGCATGTGGCTCACCCCTGTTGTTTGTTTAGCGGATTTGTGCTGCAATTTTCTTTTTTAAAGCTTTTCTTTCCTTAGATTCAAGGTCTTCAGAAATTCATCGGAGAGAAGCATCTTGAGATCAACGTTTTTGAACGTCGTTGCTTCCTTGGGATCTGTGATTCTTTCAAAAACCATTTGGCGCAGCACCGAAAGAAGGGAGGGCTCAATCCAATAGGAAAACGTTGTATTTTCATATTTCTGTTCATGCTTCTTGATTTCCAGATACATATCAAGCCCGTCCGACGCATCGTGCCAAAGATCGGCAAACAGATAACCGACCGATAAAGTGGGAAGATCCTTTTCCAAAAATTCAAAGGCATCCTTCTCAATGACCTTGATTTTTTCCTTGTGAGGAAATTGAGGTAAAATATGATCCTTGAAGAGGGCAATGACGTTTCGGTCGCGTTCTACGACCGTTACGCTCTCCACCTCTTTTTTTTGCGAGGTGTGAAATGCGTAATACCCAAGTCCCAATCCCAGTGTGACGACGTGACCGAAGCTTTCCCGGATGGGCTCCTTCATGGTTTCTACCTCATTTGGGGTGACGGTCATCCATTCGATTCCGTTCTCCAGAACGGCGGGAAAGAAAAACTCTTCCTCAAAATACCCGATTTGAGGAATTTCACGGAACTCCTCGGTCAGAACGGGATGATTGCATACAAAGGGCTGGTAGGGGTGATAGGAGTGGCGGCAGAACTCCCATGCTCCAAGGGATTTTTTGGGAAATTGAATACACCGATTGTATTCATCCTCTGCGTATTCTTTGGGAGAAAGCTTATGAAGTCCCGAACAAAAATAAGTTTTCTCCAGATATCTGTGATAGCGGTCCTCTGCCGTGTCAAGACCGCAAGCGGCGCAAAGGAGTGTGCGAAAGGCTTCGTCGCTTGTAACGTTGCAATCCCGTGCAAGCTCCAAGACCATCTCTTTTGTTAAAAAACGGGGATGGTAATTGATATATTCACTTAAAATACGCACGATCAGCTCATTGTCGTGCATGCTTTTTTGAACGGTTTCCAACGTTAGCATATCATCCCTCCGTTCCGATGCTTTGACTATTTTATATTATACAGTGTTTTCTTTTCTTACGCAAGTATTTTTTTTGAAAAAGATTGACTTTCTTTTTTTGAAATGATATAATGTGCTCAAATGAGAAACCATCCTACTTGACTTTCTCGCTTATGAAAATAAAGGAGCTTGTTATGGAGATCAGTAAAATTGACCGCAATTTAAAAATCGAGCACAGCATCGATGAAAAAGACGTTGTTTTGTATGACGCCAAGTGTGAGCCGTTTGACGTGTACGGGCTTTACCGTCCCATGGAAGAGCCTGTCTTTAAAAGACTTCCTGATGAGATCGGAAAGAACGTGAACGAGGGTGTTGCCTCTCTTTATCTGAACACGGCGGGCGGTCGCGTTCGCTTTGCGACCGATTCTCCTTACGTTGCCATCAAGGTGGACATGCCGAACCGTGTGCATTTTCCTCACATGCCGTTTTCGGGAACGTCGGGCTTTGATTTGTTTTTGGATGATCCCGTTACGGATTCCTCAAGATTTATCAAAACGTTCATTGGGGATATGGACGCGAAGAAGCCGTTTGAGGGGAAGGTCTCCTTCGGGGAACGGAAAATGCGTTACTTTACTTTGAACTTTCCGACCTATAACCCCGTGGAAGGGCTTTACGTCGGTCTTTCCGAGGGGGCGACCGTTACGGGGGGATTAAAATACAGGGATCTGCCTCCCGTGGTTTATTACGGAAGCTCAATTACCCAGGGCGGATGCTCTTCGCGTCCGGGAAATGCTTTTCAGGCAATCGTTTCAAGACGCTTGAACATGGACTTTATCAATCTCGGTTTTTCGGGTTCTGGAAAAGGAGAGGATCTGATCGTTGATTATATGGCGGGAATGGAGATGTCCGTTTTCGTTTCGGATTACGATCATAATGCTCCCAACAAGGAGCATTTGGAAAAAACGCATTTCAAGCTGTACCAAAAGATTCGTGCGCGCCATCCCGAGATTCCGTATATTATGCTATCGCGCCCCGATTTTATGGGGAATCTTTCGGACAGCTGTGCGCGTCGGGATGTGATCATCGACTCCTATCGGAAAGCGCGCGCGCTGGGAGACAAAAACGTGTATTGGATCGACGGTGAGAGCCTTTTCAGAGGTCCTAACGCACAGCTTTGCACGGTGGACGGATGCCATCCGACCGATATGGGCTTTGCCTTGATGGCGGATGCCGTCGAGCATGAGATCCGCTTGGCGTTTACGCAGAAATATCTTTGAGCATGTGACCGTTTAAATAAGATGCGGGGGTGTCTCAAATGCAATGATTGCATTTGAGACACCCCCGTGACTTTTGCTTTGCTGCTTGACACCGCATTTTTGACTTGTATTCGGTCACTTTTATTTTTGAAAACGGTTTTGTCTGAAAATTTCAAATGCCATCACCGTTGCGGCACTTGCCGCGGAAAGAGAACCTGCAAATTCTCTTCCGTAATCGATGCGAACCGTATCATCGGCAAGGTCGAGAAGCGATCTTGAAATGCCGCGCTTCTCTCCGCCGATGACAAGAAGAACGGGGAGAGAAAAGCGCTTCTCGTAAATAGAAACCGAATCACGGATGCCCGCGCAAAGAACGGTATAGCCTGTGGCTTTGAAGGTGCGGATTGCTTCCTCGCCGTTTGCAACGAAGATGGGAAGAAGCTCGGATGCCCCTGCGGATGCCCTTGCCACCACGCCCGCGGCACTCATCCAGTTTCGCTCGGAAAGAACGATGCCGCTGACCCCCGCGGCATAGAGGGAACGCAGCGTGTATCCGAAATTATAGGGATCCTCAATTCCGTCAAGATACACGTAAAATCCGTTGGCTTCGATCACGGACGCATCCAACGGAGGGAGGTCTCTTTCCGTACACAAAGCAAGGATTCCTCCGTGTGTGCTTCCGATGGAAAGCGCATCCACGGTGTCGCTGTCGGTGAATTCAATGGAGAAGCCGAATTCATGAGATTTTGCGACGAGAAAACCGATTTGTGCAGCCTTGCTTTTTCGCTTTTTCTCGTCGATGAGCACCTTTTGGATTTTACGCTGATTGATGCTTGGAGCTTTGAGGAGTGCGGAAATGGAGGTCATTCCTTCAAGAATGGTGGAATTTGTAAATTTTTGTTCTTCCTTGATCATGTAATGAAATACCTTTCCGAAGCGCCTCGCGTGTTTGAAATTGCTTGGATCACGAAGCGCGGTTTCTAAATGGATTTTGTCTTTTCGCTTCTAAAGCCTATCCCTATATCATAATATGAAGTATGGATATTTCTTTTTTGGGAGGATAGGAGAAGCTATGTTATCCGATTGGAACAACAGAGAGCGTTGTGTGGTTTTGGGAGAATACCTTGTGGAGAACGGTGCTACCGTACGAAGCGCCGCGCGTGCGTTCGGGATCAGCAAGAGTACGGTACATAAGGACGTAACGCAAGCTTTGAAGGGAGTCAACAAGGGACTTTATCTGGAAGTGCAGGCGCTTCTGTTGAAAAACAAAAGAGAGAGGCACTTACGGGGGGGAGAAGCGACGAGATTGAAGTACGAAAAAAACGCGGTGCGCTGAAGAGCATTATTTCCAAAGCTGCTTATTATGCTTTGTCAAAAGCAGATATTCCGTAGGATCAAGCGTCTCCTTTGCCAGTTCCTTGAAATGGTCAAGATCATAAAGTGTCAGCTTTTCAACTAAGGTACAATGTGTGCCGAGCAGCACGGGTGCACCTCTTTGAAGAAGTGAAGAGATCATACGGACACACGCGGGATTTGAAAACGCCTTGTAGTTGAACTCATAAGCGGCATTGGGAATTCTCAGCAAACGCTCAAGAGCATCTTGTGGGTAGAGGATCGGATAGAGCTCAAAGGATAAAAACAAGGGAGAAATACGCCGCCTGTAAAGCAAATGATTCAACTCCGTATCGATCCAATCCGCGTAGCTCCCAAGGGGGAGAGACAGCGGAAGAAGAGAATTTGCCGTCGCTGTGAGTCGATCAAGCTCCGCTATCTTTGAAACGTGCGGAGTCAGGTGCACAGCGGCGGTATAATTGATTTTGAAAGAGGATGGGAGATGCAAAGACAGCTCGTTGATAAACCGCGCTTTTTGGATGAGGAACGCAGAATAAGAGGCGCACGTCGCGTCAAAATCCACCATGAAGCAAACGCGACTGATTGAGTGGTGCTCTCGCATCCAAAGAAGAGTGTCGGCAATGTCTTTGACATCTTGCTGTGTGTGGAGCTTACAGTTCCAATCTGTGTTGAAATTCATTTTTGATCCGCTGTTATTTGGTATGATTGATGATCCGCGCGATCAGAGGACGGTGCACCTTCATCGCTCCCACGGGACAGAATTCCTGGCAGCAAAAGCATGTGATGCATTGATTCCGATGGATCACGGGACGGTTGTTTTTCATAACGATTGCGTGTGCCGGGCAGATCTCGGCACATTTTTTGCATCCAACGCAAAGCTTCTTTTTGGCACGCGGCTCTGCACGAAGGGCATTTTTTACGAACATTGCCGCAAATTTTCCGTGCCCCTCAAATTGCAGACTGCGCCGAACGTGAATGTTTTTGTAATCGGGTACGGAAAGCTCGGAAAGCGGTCCTTCCACGGTTAAGTCCTCAACCGAGGAGGGAATGAGACCGCGTTCTGCGGCAATGCCGAGGGTGGGAACATCATCCACCCCGAGTCCGATGAGATGAGCGCAGACAAGATCTAACTTGTGAGGTGAGACGGATGCTAAGAGCGCGCCGATTTTTCTCGGTGTTCCTTGGGTGGGACCGTTTCCTTCCATTCCCACGACCGCATCCGCAATGCAGAGCTTGGTCTTTTCGGAAAAATACGAATTGAGATCCAGGATCATGGAAGCAAAATCCTTGTGATCGGGATAGCGAAAATGGTATTCCGGCTTAAATGTGCCGGGAACAACCCCGAACATGTTCTTGGCGGCGGCGCTCATCCCCATCATGCCGTGTGTTTTGAGCTTGCAAAAATTGATGATGGCATCCGCTTCGTCAAGGTATGCGGTATAAGCAAAATCGTGCGCGACGATCGCGTCCTCAAAATGCGCTTCCTTGGTTGCAAAGGATTGGTTCAGCCGTGCGCCGACCGCTTCTGCCGTCTTCATTCCCGTTGCCGAGTAGATGCGGTTGACGGCGGGGGCATTATAAAGCCCTCCGGGGCTGTCACCGATGACGACGTCTGCCCCTCTTTCGCGGAGCATTTTCACAAGGGCGCAAAGAAGCGCGGGATGTGTTGTCGCGGCAGCCTCCGGTTTCATCATAGAGACAAGATTGGCTTTGATTGCCACCTTCATACCGGGCCTTACCCAGTCCAAGCCTCCAAGGGGGCTTAACAGCTTTTCAAGAGCCGCGGTGACGTGAGTATCCTCGTACGAGGCGCAAGGAACTACAGATACTTGAACCATGGTTGCGTCCTTTCCCGAAATAACGTTTCTTTCTTTTTATCATATCACAGATTTTGCATTTTTGCAATCCCTTTTCTCAAAGGAGAATGGGAAAAGTGAAGAGTGCTTCTCTGATTTCCAGATAGAGGGAGCTCAAGGAGGAAAAGGGAAGTGGATTTTTGCCCCTTCCGCATTCGAGCGTAAATGCGGGAAGGTTCATTTTTTCATTGCACCAGTCGCTCAATCCCCCATAGGCGGCACTTCCCGAGGGGGTGGAGAGGGAATAGGAGGTCAGTCTTGAGAGCCTTTCGGCAATCTGCTCGCATTTCTTGGGGCGCAGTCCCTCTTTTCCGCAAAAGATTTCCTTTCCCTGGGTATGAAGCGTCATCACACCGCGAAGATCCTCGTGGTAGCGGATAAAATTACAAAGAAGATGTACCTCCGCTTCACTTTCGGGATTTTCTCCCGCATAGGCGGTCGGAGCGCCCTCTTTGGGAGCATCCGTCTTGCGGTATTCCTCAAAGCCGACGTCATAATTGTGATTGAGATCGACGCCTCGCGCGTTTGCTTGCCAATGAGAAAAATCCCGACCTCCGCCGTTCATGTCAAGAAGACGCTCGTAAAGCGGATTTTCGGAATCCACTCCGTGAATCTGATATTCCGTTCCGTCGGGATTCAGCATGGGAATCACGTATATCGTATGCGTGTTGAAAATGCTTTTGCAATGCAGATGTCCCACGTATCCGTCATGCTCAACGGTGTGACACATTTCACGGACAAATCGGACCAAGAGAGCGGCGGTGATCCATTCCATGCCGTGATGCGTGCCGACGTATAATACCTTTCTGCGTCCTGTGCCGAGGGTGATGAGGGGAATCGGTCTTCCGAGCACGGAGCTGCCGAGATAGGAAAGATCAAAAAAAGGATATCTTTTTTCAAGAGAGAAGAGAAGTGCGGTCAAGTGAGCGTGGTCGAAAGGGGACGCTGTGTCGGGCTGCAAGGCTTTTTCTCTGTTCAATTTGAATCCCTCCTTTATGTTTTTATATCATCCTATGCAAAAACAAATAAATATTTACAAATCGGTCAGGATTTTTGCCCTTGCGTATGCTATAATTACCTACGTAGTTCCGCACCCCCGTGTTTGGGGTGTGATTAGAGAAGGGAGACCGATATGATCTCGTTGTTTGACCAAATGAGAAAGAAAAGAATGTTGAGAAATTACGTCATTTTTCTCTCCGTGATCATTCTTTTTCATTCTGTTCTTTATTACCCTTTGTACCTTTATATGGATAGCAATACACTCTGGAAGCATTCGATTGCTTTTCTGTTGCTAACCGAGATCGCAGAGCCCTTGGCGGTGTATCTCTATTTCTGGGGAAGCTTTGCCTATATGCTCTACGTGTCCGTCCGATATTCGCTCCGAAGCGCACTTCCGTTTTTCGTTGCCTATTCCGTCGGCGCGTTTTTGCGGTACGCGATTCAGAATCTCGGCTTTATTCTCATGATGGGAATGTCGCTTTGGGAAAACAGTCTGGATCTCTTCGCTCTTCTGTTTACCATCGGAATGGATCTTTTGATCGGTGGATTGACGTTTTTGATCCTTTGGCTGGTGTTCAGAAAGCAACCTGTCTGCAAAAACGGGGAGGATTCCTTGGATACCTACATGCCATTTTCTGGATTCTTTCAATTCTCCAATCCCATGCAAAAGGCGGCATTCCTTCTGGCAATCCTTCCGTCGGCTGCGCGTCTTCTCAGCCGCGGATACTATGATATCCGATTGATGATTGCAGGGAACGTTCCCGACACCGCTCCCGAAATCTTTCTGACGGTTACGTATTATCTGACCGACTGTCTGACCGCTGTGATCGGGTGTCTCATCATTGTGATGATGCTGTCCTCCTTCCGCCTGTCAGAACTGAAGGCGAGAATGAAATATGAGAATTCTTAAAAGAATTTGCTAAAAGGGGCTGTCTCAAATCGACGATTTGAGACAGACGGTCATTATGGTTAATCACCACAATGATGAAAACGGTATATACAAATTCAACTGAATATGGTAAAATAAAGGAGCCGAGAAGGTCGATTAGGGGTTGGTATTTAACGAATCCGTGAGACAGACTGATCAAGGCTCCTTTAGTGTACCACATAATGTTGCCGTAGAGATACGAGCACGCAGGACAGCCAACAAACTAAGAAAGGAGCCCATCGGCTCGAAATAACAAAGCTTCGGAGGTTAAAATGGAAGTAGTATACGAGCGATGCTGTGGGATTGACGTGCATAAAAATATGCTCATGGTTTGTATTTTTACAGGCGTCAGAAAAAAAGAGATAAGAGAATTTGGAACCATGACAGAAGATATTCAAAAGCTTGCAGATTGGATCAAAGAAACAAATTG
>JAZSMX010000158.1:0-10061 GCA_045536125.1 Eubacteriales bacterium
CCCCGAATTCGGCGCAAGAATTAGCCCGTAATATTTTGGAGAATTTCGAAGAAATTCAACCGATTCCTGTCTCATTTTCTGATTTTACCGGAAAACGGGACTTTTTTCTTTTCTCCACGGGCTTTTTCGGTCTCGTCAAATGTGACAGCCCCATACCCGTTTTTATCTACCAAGGATCGGAACACGGAAGATCATCCTCTTTTTTTGTGTCCCATCAGCGCGTTGATCAGAATATATACACCGACAAGGAGGACGATGGAAGAGATGAGAATGAGATACATAGTGGGCATCTCCACCTCATGCTCAAAGAAATAAAGACGGCAATCCAAAACGTTCTTCAATTCATCGACCACCTCTGCGGGAATCCCCTCCTCCTCCATTTGTCGGAGTGCTCCGCTCATGGCGTGCTTCCGCATGAGGGACGTGCCGTACGTTCCCGGCAAAAAGGAGATCACGTGACGCAAGCCTTCCCCAAAGGAAGAGATCGGCATATACGCGCCGCAGATGAAGCCGTAGCCCGAGCTGACGACCGTCCCAACGGCAGAAATCTGTCCTTGCGTTGACAAAAAGCAATTGATGATTGAGGAAAGTGCCGTTCCGAACAGGACGAGAAGCAGTACGTCGAGAAGCAGAAGAAGGACGTCGGAAATTGACATGTACCAGCCCACAAGCGCCACGTAGCCAAGGCAAAGAGACAAGGCGACCAAGCTGATGATCAGCGTGGAGACCAGCGTAGCACAGTAATAGCTGACCGAAAGAACCGAGGAACGCACAGGAGAGATGGTGAGATCCTTGGCACTTCCCAATGCCCTGTCCTGCACCATCAGAAAATTGGAGCAAAAGGCAACGGTCACACAGGAAACCGCCAGGATGGAGGAAATGAGCTGACCGCCGACCAAGCCCTCGATCACCTGTTCCGAAATTTCCATTCCCTGCGGAAGCCCCGAGGTGAAGCTGTCCCGATATACGTCTGCCAAAAACGCGCCGTACAGAACCAAAAGGATCGCGGGCGTGATCAGTGAGGTAAAGAACATGCCCTTATCCTTGAAAAAGAGCTTGACGTTTCGCTTCAGTAAAATCAAAAAGGTGCTCATGCTCTCCCTCCTTCACTCCCCACGGTGTCATCCTTCAGATGCTTTCCCGTCACCGCCAGAAAAACGTCGTCCATTTTTCCCTTTGTGATCTCATAATCCACAAAGAGAGAGGGATGCTGCAGAATCAATTCGGTTGCCGCGGCGGTATTCGGAACAAAGAAGCGGTAGGCGTCCTTGATTCGTTCATAGTCTGTCCCAAGGAGCTTCGCTTGCTCCTCGCCAATCCCGTAAACGGTGATGAAATCTCCCGCATAGGCGTTTTTCAGGGCAAGCGGTGTGCCCTCGGCGGAAATTTCTCCGAGATCAAGAATCACCACGTAATCCGCATCCGCCGCTTCTTCCATATAATGGGTGGTCAGAAGCACCGTCATTCCTTCGGTTTTTCGGAGAGAGGCGATCACGTCCCAAAGCATTTTTCTCGTTTGCGGATCAAGTCCCGTGGTCGGCTCGTCAAGAATGAGAAGCTTCGGACGGTGCAACAGGGCACGCGCGATGTCGATCCGTCTTCTCTGCCCTCCCGAAAGCTTTCCTACGGTTCTCTTATAGAGTCCCTTGAAATCAAGGAGTGTTGAAAGCTCCTCCAGACGCTCTTCAAACGCCTTCCCGACAATCCCGTAAAGAGCGGCACGGCTTTGCAGGTTGTCCCGTACCGTGAGCGCGCTGTCAAGCACGGAATTCTGAAAGACCACACCAATCTCGCGTTTGACGGAATCCGCCTCCCGTTCGACGTCCCATCCGTCCACCCTCACGCACCCGCGATCCTTTGAGAGCTGACCGCAGATGATATTGATGGTGGTGGATTTTCCCGCACCGTTCACTCCCAAAAAGGCAAAGAGCTCCCCTTCCTTCACACGGAAGCTGAGATCCTTCACCGCACACACATCTCCAAAGCTTTTGTGAAGATGCTCGATTTCTATCAAGTTTTTCAAAGCGTTCCTCCTTCAAATTGGATTTCGACTTCATTGTAGCACGCGCGCCCCCATGATGCAAGTCATCCGGGGCGTTCGGCTCTTTTTTGTTTTTATGCGGTCAAAGGGGGATGACTTATTTTATATCAATTTGCACCGCGCGCATAGCATCCAACGCTGTTTGGTGGCTTTCCTCGCTCACCCCCGCGCAAGCCTTGGCATCCACAAGCAGTTCCGCTTCCGGGAAGGCTGCCTTGAGAAGCATGGCATTGGAAATCACGCAAATGTCCGTACAAAGACCGCAAAGCTCAATGCGCTCCACCGCATCGCCACACTCCAAAAGAACACGCGGCAAATCCACAGAGCCGAAGGTCGCCTTGTCAACGACCTTCTCAGCATACGGCAACAGCTCCTTACAGATCTGCCAGCCGTCCGTTCCCTTGATGCAATGCTCCACGGGAAGCTTCTTCCCTTCCTGTGTCGATAAATAGTCCTTCCCGTGCGTGTCGCGCGTAAAGATCACCTTGCCATCAAAGGAACGCACCTTTTCAACCACGTAAGGAACGATTTCCGATGCCGCCCCACTTCCAAGGCTTCCCGAAATAAAATCCACCTGCATATCCACCACAATCAAAAATTTCATGCTTTCTCCTCCGAGGTTCCCAAAAACCAATCCATAAATTCCTTGGTATGCTCCTCACTGACGTAATTGACGTCATGCGTCAGCAATTCCAGCATACGGCGATCCTCCTCTGTGGGATTCTTTTTTCCCGCGACGCTTTTTGTCAGCATGTTGATCATGAATCGGTAAAGCCCCTTCAGCTTTTTGCGATCGATCCCGCCTTGCATCGTAAAGAGCGGAATATCGTTTGAAAGAGAAATAGATTTCCGCACCTCTTCAAGAAGCGCCCCCGTGTCACACAGCCCCACACCGCAAACGGCGCATACGGAAAAGTGCTTTGCCGCCTTCTTATAATCCTTGACGCTGTTGGCAAAGAGCCATCCCATATAAATGATGCGGCTGCCCTTGGGAAGGACGGTGATGGCTTCCTCCAGAAAGAACACGGGAAGTCCCGTTTTCTTTCCCAGCATCTTCGCGTATTGCTCGGTATGTCCCGTATGGGAAGTATAGACGATTGCTTTCATATATAGATCCTCCGTCACTTGTTCAATGCTTTTTCATGTATTTATTGTAACAGAAAAACGGCAATTTGTCAAGAAACACACCTGTTTTCATCCTACAAAAGACGGTCATCCGTTCTTGAAAAAAGAAGCTTTGCAAGAATTTACGAAAAAGACTTGAAAAAACGGACAGTATCATATATAATGATAGATGGCATCTTGTTTTTCAGATGCTTCTCTCGAAAAAGGAGGACGTTCCTATGAGTTCCGAAAAGAAAATCGCAGTCAGTCAGGACAGCGAGGATGCAAAAAAGATTTTGCGTGAGGTTTACGATATTCTGAGCGAAAAGGGCTATAACCCCATCACCCAGATCGTAGGCTATCTGCTTTCCGAGGATCCGACCTATATCACCAATTGCAACAATGCACGCGCGCTGATCCGCAAAGTCGATCGCGACGTGCTCATGTGCGAGCTGGTCAAGAGCTATCTGGAGCTGGATTGATTCGCGCCATGCAAAGCCTTGAATTGATCTCTCCTCAACAATCCGACATCCGCAAAATGCCCGAGGCAACCGTGCTTTGCCTCGGCAATTTTGACGGTGTTCACCTTGCCCATCAGGCGCTTCTCGCGCAAGCCAAACGCTTGCGTGATGCGCGCTTTCCGCAGGCTGCGTGCGGAGTCCTCTCCTTCCGCGGTCTTTCCTCGGATTTTCTGCAAGCTACCCCCACGCCCCATCTCTTTACGGACAGAGCACGTCTTGATACTTTTTTTGAATGCGGCATGGATTTTGCGGTGCTTTGCGATTTCCCGATGCTCCGACACATGTCCGCCGATGACTTCATCCATGAAATTCTCGTGGATGCCTGCCACTGTGTTTCGGCGGTGTGCGGCTTCAACTACCGCTTCGGGGAGCACGGGCTCGGAACACCCGAAACCCTGAGAGCGCATTTCGGAGATGCCTTACACGTAGAGCCGCCCTTTTTGAAAGACGGTCTCCCCGTCAGCTCCACCCGTATCCGTTCCGCTCTGCTTGACGGTCGCGCGAAGGAGGCTGCCCGACTTCTCGGTCGCCCCTACCGCTTTTCCGCCCCCGTCCTTCACGGAAAAAAGCTCGGAAGAACGATCGGCATTCCCACCGTCAATCAGTCCTTTCCCGATCGGCTGCTCGTTCCGCGGCACGGTGTTTATATCACCGATTGCAAAATCGGAGATCGCGTTCTGCGCGGTGTCTCCAACGTGGGAAGTCACCCGACGGTAGACAGAGAAGCTCCCGTGAACTGCGAGACCTATCTCTTGGATTTCGACGGCGACGTTTACGGCTGCGAGGCGGAAATCTCATTCCTGGAATATTTACGTCCCGAGGAGCGCTTCGATTCCGTGGAGGAATTGAAGGAGAGCATCGCACGGGATATTGAAAAAGCACGCGCATACTGAAAATGAAAGGAGGATCGCAAGTGAAAAAACGCTTTTGGACACGCACACTTGTTTCCCTCCTTTCTTTTTTGATGCTCTTCTCTCTCACGCTTCCCGTCACAGCGCAAGAGGAGCCCCCTCCTTCCGAACCCACAGTGGAAGAGCCCCCACAGGAAAAGGATCCGAATGCGCCCCCCTCAATGGAGGAGGTGGGAGCCGCCATCCTCTATCATCTGGAGCGCGGCACTCCCGTCGCCCAGAAGGAAGCGGACAGCGTGATCGGTGCGGGCTCTACCGTCAAGATCATGGCAGGGCTCTTGCTTTGCGAGGAGCTGGCTTCCCGCAAGTCCGCACAAATCGAAATCACCGAAGCGATGATGAGCGAGGTTCCCGCGTCTCCCGGCTTTTCCTTCGGAATCAAGGCAGGAGATTCCTTTACCGTCGAGCAGCTCCTCTACGTTGCCGTTTGCGGAAGCTACAATGACGCCTACTATCTTCTTGCCGCCTATGCCTTCGGCTCTACCAACGCGCTCCTGTTGAAGATGAACCGCCGCGCCTCGGATCTGGAAGCCGAGGACACCGTTTACCGTGACCTGACGGGCATTCAAAGCGGCTCACAGACCTCTGCGTCGGATCTGATCAAGATCGCCACCGAGGCGTTTGAAAACGACCTTTACATGGAGCTTTGCGACACAGACATCTATTCCCTCTCAACCTCCACCGTCACACGGACGGTCTACAACCGAAACGCGCTGATCTCCACCCGAGGCGGCACGGTTACGAAGTATTATGACAAAAACTGCTACGGCATGAATGCGGGAAGCACTCCCGCGGACGGAAACTGCGTCGTCACGCTGGCAAAGCACAAGGGACAAACCTATCTTTGCGTAACACTGGGCGGTCTTGAGGACGACACGCACGAATACGGCTACGTGGTTCTCAAAAGGCTTCTGGATTGGGTATTTGACACCTTTGCCTTCATAGAGGTCATCTCTCCCGAAAAGGATCTGTGGCAGATTCCCGTCACACTTTCAGATCCCGACAAAACGCTTCCGCTCCGCACGCATGAGGCATATTCCGCCTACGTGCCGAAAGGAATCGACGTTGAAAAGGAGATCACCTACAGCATTCGCCTGGAAAGCGATTCCCTGGAAGCGCCCGTCGAAAAGGACACCTTTGCGGGATACGTTGCCATCGTCTATCAAGGAAAGACCTTGCAAACGCTTCCTCTTTACACAACGGAAAGAGCCGAGCGAAACGGCTTTGTCGGCACCTTGAAGCTGATGCAGGATCTCATCAAAAACCGCGCTGTCCTTTCAGGAATCCTATTTTTTGTCCTTTCTCTTACCGTCTGGATCGCAACGGAGATCATCCTCTCGCGCAGAAGACGTCACCGCTGGGATAAATATTTCAGCGACAAAATCGAGCTGCCCAAGTCGGGGCGCACGTCGCAAAAACGAAGCACCAACCAAAAAACATCTCACACAGGGCGGCAGCCGACCGATCGCACGCGTCGCTGAACGCTTTGATCCTCTCAAATAACACAGATGGGGTGTCCCAAACGCATTCGCGTTCGGGACACCCCATCTGTGTTATTTATTCTTTAAAGCTTGATACGCAATGCAGGCACAACTCCCGAATTGTTGGTATTTACCGACTTATAACCGATAGCACCGCTTTGGTTGATTGTGTTTGCGTTGAGTGTAGAATCGCCTTTCGGGGAACGAAGCCACCAGACTCCGTTTCCTTGCTTTCCTGCACTCGTGCTTGCATACGCACCTTGTGACCGAGCATAATCGGTGGACTTTTTGATTCTTTGGGTATCATTCTTCGAAGGATCGGAGGAAAAGCCGTAGTCGCCGTAGATCACATCCTGATAACTGAGCAAGAAAATCCGATCCTCCGTGTTTTCACAAACGTAGGAATTGGAAAGCTCGCCTGTGGAGGTCACAGTGTTATCGATCACCGTTGTGAGTATGATCTCCTTTTGAAGCTGACCAAAGGCGGTATTCATAAACGTCTCGTTGAGCCACTTTCTGATCATACTGTACTCGTAATTGCATGCTGCCGTACTGCTCGGCACGCCGAGCGAAGCATTGTACCCTCCGGAAGAATAGACCTCCTGGTATGCTTGCGCGTCTATGATCATATTACAGAGAATCAGCGCGTTCCCGTTGGCGGTATCCTCACTCAGAATCGTCCATTCGATCGGATCATATCGGAACCAATACACCTTGTACGTGGTATAACCGTTATCCTTTTGCGGAGTATTGCGTTCGGAAATGAAATATACACCTCTGTACCGCTCTCCTCCCTCGGAGATGTCAATATACCACATGAAATTGCTGACTGCGCCGTTTTGATAATAACCGTACGACGTCCAGTTCCAGGAGTTGGATGCTGTCGGGATCTTGCCCGCCTTGGTTGTCAGCTTGCTAATCAAGGCTTGATCGGTCACCTTGCTTTGAGGATACGTTCCGAAATAAACGGTATTTCCGTCACGCTTGAGTCCGCAAGCCGTGCAAACGCCACCCACGTAGTCGTGCGTATGCGCCACACCCGTCACCGGCATCGACGTACCGCATACGTCGCACGCACCGTTGGAATTCAAATCGGCACATTCGCTGATTTTGTCACCGCACGCATCACAGGTGTGATTGCGATCAAGATCCTTGCAATCGCAAAGCTTGACTGTCAGTGCGGGGACGACGCCATAGGCTGTGAAATAAACGTATCCCGAGCCGTTACCGTATCCGTCGGCTGTGACGGTTCGCACCTTGCCCGCTGCACCTTGATAGGGAGAACGGAGCCACCACGGAGCATAATTTCCTGCGTTGACAGTCGCTCCCTGTGCCTGTGCGTAATCGGTAGCCTTTCTCGCCAGATTGTAATTCTTTTTGATCATCTCCGCATAAGAGATCAGGAAGATCCGATCCTCGGTATCCTCACACACGTAGGAGGTCGCGTTGTATCCCGTGCTGGCAAGACTGTTATCCACCTTTGTGGTGAGAATGAGAGATGCCTGCAATTCATTAAACGCGGTCTCCATGAAGGTCTCGTTGAGCCATTTTCTGATCGTACTGTGCGCGTAATTGTTGGGATACACCTTCTGCCCGTCCACCGTTCTTGTGCCGCTGTCGGTCAGATAGTATTCCTGTGAATCGACGATCATATCGCACAGAAGCATCGCAGTTCCTTCGTAAAGATTCTCGGAAAGGAGCGTCCATGTGATCGGCTCATATCGGAACCAATACACCGTGCTTGCAAGGTAACCGTTTTGATACTGATACGAGGTAGATTCCGAAGAGACCGCCGTCGTATACCACGGACGGTTGGAGACAAAATAGACTCCGCGATACCGTTCCCCTGCCTCTTCAATATCAACGTACCACATATAATGGCTGACGTTGCTGCTGATGTAGTAGCCGTAGGAGGTCCACGCCTTGGGCTCCGCCTCCGTCGGAAGAGCCCCCGCTTGGGATAAGAGCGTGCTCTTCAAGGCAGCATCCGTCACCTCACTCTGCGGATAAGAGCCAAAGGTGAATTTGTTTCCGTTTCGGTCATACGGATGCTTGACACCGCAAAGTGTGCAATATCCGTTTTCGTAGGTATGGGGCGAGGGTTCTCCGCATTCATCGCAAACGTGATCTTGATCCTCATCCACGCACTCCGTAATCACGTCTTGGCACGTGTCACATATGTGATCGTGATCGCTGTCGGAGCAATTGCAGAGCTTGATCTGCAAGGCGGGCACCACACCCATTCCGGCATGCAGCTCAGCACTGGAAAGAGTACTGTCGGAAGCTACGTCGCGCGCCATATCGGCAGAAGTGCTTACGGGAGAGCGGAGCCACCACCAACCGTTTCCATTGCTCACGTGCGCGCCCTGTGACAGAGCATAATCGGTCGCCGTTTTTCCTTGTACCGCGCCAAGCTCGGTCGCTTCCTTACAGGAGAGAAGGAAAACCTGATCATAGGTATCCCCACACGCATAGGAATTTGTGTTCGCTCCGGTGGATTCCACGCTGTTATCCAGCTTCACCGTGAGAACACGCGCCACTTGCTGTGCGTCGAAGGCGGTCTCCATAAAGTTCCTGTTGAGGAACTCCCTCACTGTGCTGTGTTCATAATTGTTCGGGTACACCGTTTTCCCGTCCACCGTTCTGTTTCCGCTCTTCGAAATATAAAACTCACGGGAATCCATGATCATATCGCAAAGGATCATTGCCGTGCCGCTCTCGTTGTCCTCACTGAGAACGGTCCAGGAGATCGGTTCATAGCGGAACCAATATACGTTGCCCGTAGAATATCCGTTATCATCCTGATACGACGTTGTCGTTGACGTCGCTTGCGATGTAAAGTACGGACGGTAGTAGGTGAAATATACACCCCGATATTTTTCACCGCCGTCTTCAACGTCAATATACCACATGGTGTGACTTACGTTTCCACCGATGTAATAGCCGTACGGTGTCCATTTTTGAGAGAGATACGGTGTCGGAAGCTTCCCTGCCCTGGTATTCAACGTATGCTTCAAGGTCTCGCTTGTCACCTCACTCTGCGGATAAGAGCCAAAGTAAACGGTCTCTCCCTCGCGAGTATACACGGGAGGCTCATCCTTTCCGCAAAGTGTGCACTGCCCGTCCTCATAGGTGTGCTGCGTGGTATCGTCGCACTCGTCGCAGTCATGGTCTCGGTCTTCATCCGTGCAATCACTTGCGGTTTGATGGCAATATTCGCAAAGATGGTCTCCGTCATCCAAAGCGTCCGCATGCACACCGACGTTCTCGCCGCATTCGTCACAGTCGTGATCTTGATTTCCATCCGCGCAAAGAGTGATTTTCCCACTGCAATATTCGCAAAGGTGGTCTCCGTCATTCGAAGCGTCCGCATGCACACCGACGTTCGCACCACATTCGTCACAGTCGTGATCCAAATCCTCATCCTCACAGGTGGCCAGTGTCGCACCACAATGGTCACATGTGTGGTTTCCGTCGTTGTCGCTGTCCTCGTGTATGCCGAAGTACGCGGAGCATTCGTCACAATCGTGATCCGAATCCTTATCCTCACAGGTGGTCAGCACCTCTCCGCAATGGTCGCAGGTGTGGTTTCCGTCGTTGTCACTGTCCACGTGCGTGCCGAAGTACGCGGAGCACTCGTCACACTCGTGATCCTTGTCTTCATCCGCGCAATCGCTTGCTTTTTGGTTGCAATATTCGCAAAGATGGTTTCCGTCATTCAAAGCGTCCGCATGCGTGCCAACGTTCGCACCACATTCGTCGCAAATGTGGTTCAGATCCTCATCCTCACAGGTGGCCAGTGTCGCACCACAATGGTCACATGTGTGGTTTCCGTCGTTGTCGCTGTCCGCGTGCGTGCCGAAGTACGCGGAGCATTCGTCACAATCGTGATCCGAATCCTTATCCTCACAGGTGGTCAGTGTTGCACCACAATGGTCACATGTGTGGTTTCCGTCGTTGTCGCTGTCCTCGTGCGTGCCGAAGTACGCGGAGCATTCGTCAC
>JAZSMX010000062.1:0-14767 GCA_045536125.1 Eubacteriales bacterium
GACGGACAAGGCTCTCGCCCGACGCAAGGTTGCAGTCCGCTTCCACCCACATAGCGCCCTCGCACTCCCAGCGTCCCTCGCGGATGCGCTCCTTGACCTCGCGGTAAAGCTCGGGGGCTTCCTCCTTGAGGTTCTTATAAAGGAGTGCCTGGGAGGACATGAACTTGTATTCGGGGTAGCGGCGCATCAATTCAAGGACCGTCGCGAAGGATCGCTGCACCTTTTCTCTGGTCTGACGGAGCGTCCAGAGCCATGCGCAGTCGATGTGCGTGTGCCCGATGCAGACGGTGGTCTTTTCCTGGGTTTTGCAATAGGAGTTGTAAAACTCTTCGTCCATGTATTTGCCCGCCGCTCTGACCGATTCCAAAAAGTCCTCGGAGGAAAGATCGTAAAGAGAGAGCATGGAAAGGGCGCGGTCCAGGTGGTAGAGCGTCATCGCGTACTCGCGGCTCTCCTTGTCAAGAAACTCCAGTGACTGCATGGGGAAGAGCAGATCGTAGTAGAGCTTGTCCACGTCGGTGTTCAGAACGCGTGTGTCGGCAAAAAGGAGCGCGTGCTCGCTCTCGTATCCGACGTAGGCATAGAGATAGACGTCGTAAGGGTGTCCCGCCTCCAGGAGCACCTCGGTGTGATTGGTGTCAAGCCCCTGCACGATCCGTCCGTCCAGATACAAAATGAACTGGGGGTTTTTGGCGTCCCAGCCCGTGCGGTCGGTACGGACGTGAAGATAGGTGTTCTCCCCCACGGCGGGAAGCGTAAAGTGGAACCACGCGTGCGTGTCATAGCCGTCGCCCCAGAGGGCATCCTTTTCAAAGGGGGTAAAGAGGGAGGGGTCGGGCAGCTCGTTGTTTTCCTTGTAGTCGCTCTTTAAAATGCCGATGCTTTCCACGGGGCAGACGTCGCGCCACCGCTGCCCCTCAAGAAGAGAAACGTATCTTTTGACTTTTCTGTACTGGTTCTGCATTCGGTGTCTCCTTACGTAATATTTTTAAAAAAATGCTTGCAAGACGGGAGTTTCTATGGTATACTTTTAATATCGCTTTTCTGTCCTTGAAAACATTGTAGCATACTTTTTTTCCTTTTTCCACAGTTTTTTGAAAAAACGGAAAAAATACTGAAAAAAGGCAGAAGCACGCCCGTTTTTGAAAGGAGAACCTCTCTCATGGATATGAATTTTACCATTCCCGTCAACGAAGCGTTTGAAGCCTCGATGAGGGATCGCACGTGCGGCTGTCCTCTTTGCGCGCTTTACAGAAAGCTGGAGGAGGATGAGTTGGATCTGATCCTCGGCGCTTCCATGATGGAGCCGGATATCCGTATCAAAACGAACGAGAGCGGCTTCTGCCGCACGCACTACGACATGATGTTCGTTCGCAAGAACCGACTGGGAATGGCGTTGACACTGGAGAGCCATCTTGCCGAGCTTGCGGGGGAGCTTCGCGACACGGGACTTGGCGGCGGCATGGGAAACAAGCCCATCAAGCGCATCGGCGCTCTGGAGGAGAGCTGCTACGTCTGCCGTCGGATCGAAAACAACTTTATGCACATGGCGGATACGGCGGTGTGGCTCTGGGAGACGGACGAGGACTTTGCCCCCAAGCTCAAGGCGCAGCCCTATTTCTGCCTGCCGCACTACCGCCTGCTCCTGTCCTTGGGGCAGAAGCGCCTGGGCAAAAAGAAGCAGCCCGAATTTGCGCGTCAGTGCGCCGCCGTGGTGGAGGGCTATCTTGAGGAGCTTCAGGGCGACGTGAGCTGGTTCTGCAAGAAGTTCGATTACCGATACCGCGAGGAGCCCTGGAACAATTCCAAGGACGCGGTGGAGCGCGCCATCCGCTTCTTGCGCTCCGATCTGCACAACAAATAAGGAGAGAGAGTATGATCGACCTTTTGAAGCTTCACAAGCATTTTGTCCTCGAGCACCTTCACGAGGGGGACGTCGCCGTGGACTTTACCATGGGCAACGGCTACGACACCGAATTTTTGTCCAAGACCGTGGGAGAGAGCGGTCGCGTGTATGCCTTCGACGTGCAGGAGCAGGCTCTTACATCCACCGCGCGCCATCTGGAGGAGACGGGATGCCCCAAAAATTACACGCTCATTCACGATTCGCATCACAATGTGAAAAACTACGTCAAGGAGAAATTCAAGGCGGGGATGTTCAACCTCGGCTGGCTGCCCGGTGGGGACAAGTCCATCACCACGCTGCGAGAGACCACGCTCCCCGCGATCGAGGCGGCAATCGATCTGATGGACGCCGACGCGATTCTGAACGTGGCGGTCTATCCCGGACACGAGGAGGGGGATCTTGAGGGCAAGATGATCTGCGATTACCTTGCCTCCATCAGCCGTCACAAGGTGTCGGCAACCAAGGTCAATATTCTCAATTCTCCCACCTCTCCCTATTTCATCGTCATTGAAACCAAGCCTCTTGTCAAGGTGCCCTACGGGAGATCGCATGAGAAAAAGTAAAACGCTTCTGTTGCTCCTTCTGTCCGCGCTTACGCTTCTCTTCGGTTGCGTCACCCCCTTGGAGCACTATCCCGGCGAGGAGACGAGCGCTCCCACGACGGAGAGCAGCCACGGGGGAATTGTGAGCGTCACGCCGCCCGAGGTTACCGTGGGGGCTCCGCAGAAGGGGGAGGTCTACACCTATCGCACCGCGGTGAACGAAGAGACGCTTGACACGAGTCTTGATCCCCGTTATCTTTTGCTTGCCAACAAGCAAAGCCCCCTGACGGTGGATTACGTCCCCTCGGAGCTGGTCAAGCTCACCTGTCACACCACGTACGAAATGGAGCTGGAGCTTCGTGCCGCGATGGCGCTTTACGAGATGTTTGACGAAATGTCCGCGTACGGGCTTGACGTTAAGAACGACATTGCCGTGACCAGCGCGTACCGCTCCTACCGTCTCCAGGGAGAGCTGTTTGAGGAATACGTCGATTTTGAAAAAAACCATCCCGACGGCTTTTCCGCGGATGCGCGGAACGTGCTCGGCTATTATTACATCCGCACGCAGTACGAGGACAAGGGCATTTTCAAATTGAGCGATGCCGACGCGCGCCGCGTGGTTGCCGCTTATTCCGCGGAGGCGGGAAAGAGCGAGCATCAGACGGGGCTTTGCGTGGATCTGATCACCGCCGATATGAAGAACAATCTCACCGTCGTCTTTGAGGAAAAGCCCGTCTTTGCGTGGCTCTCCCAACACGCGCACGAGTTTGGCTTCATCCTTCGCTACCCCAAGGGGAAGGAGGACGTCACGGGATATACGTACGAGCCGTGGCATTACCGCTTTGTCGGCCGCGAGGCAGCGACCGAGATGCATGAATTGGATATGACCTTGGAGGAGTACCTGCTACATAGGGGAGAGGGATGAATTTTTTCTCCCACGCAAAGGACGCTCACACCGCGGCAAAAAGCCAAGGCGTGAGCGTCCTTTGATTTGCAACCCGACGGGGGTCTCCGGTGCGACCGTTCTTTTTTCATAAACCGAGCTTGCCTTGCGTATATATGGAAAGAAAAATACAGGAGCGGGAGGCAAGCGTGAACAGTACGGAACAAAAGAGGGGACAGGCGCGTGGGCTTTCGAGGGAGGACGTTTTGCGCTCCCGACGAGAGCACGGCGCGAACGTCATCACAAAAAAGAAGGGGAAAAGCTTTGCTCGGCAGTTTCTTTCCAATCTTAACGATCCCGTGATCCGCATTCTGCTTTGTGCGCTTGCGGTCAATCTCTTTCTCGTGACGCGCGGTGCGGACTGGATCGAGACGGCGGGCATCGGTGTGGCGGTCTTTCTTGCCGCGCTGATCTCAACGCTCTCGGAGTACAGCTCCGCGCGTGCCTTCCTTCGCCTGTCCGCGAAGGAGTCGGGAGCTCCCGTGCGCGTGCGTCGGGACGGAGAGGTGCGCGAGGTCGGGGCGAAGGAGCTTGTGGTGGGGGATGTTGTCATCCTTTCGTCGGGGGAACAGATCCCTGCTGACGGGCGGCTTCTTTCGGGTTCGCTTTCCGCGGATCAATCCGCCTTGACGGGGGAGAGCCGCGAGGTCAAAAAGCAGCCCGACGGCAAATGGGCGCACGATCCGTCCTCCCCCTCGGCACTCTTCAGGGGCTGCACCGTGACGGCGGGCGAGGGGGAGATGGAGGTCGTGCGCGTGGGAGACGGCACGCTCCTTGGCAGCATCTCGGTGGAGATTCAGGAGGAGAAGGGGGAGAGCCCTCTCAAGGCGCGGCTCGCGCGCCTGGCACGGCAGATCAGCTTCGTGGGCTACGGGGCGGCGATCCTTGTGGCACTTGCCTATCTTTTCAACGTGCTGGTGCTGGACAGCGGATTTGACCGCGCGCTCATCCTTTACAAGCTGTCGGATCTTCGCTATCTTTTTTCGCATCTTCTCCGCGCTCTGACGTTGGGGCTGACCGTTTTGGTGGTGGCAGTGCCCGAGGGGCTTCCCATGATGATTGCCGTGGTGCTTTCCGCCAACATGAAGCGACTGATGCGCGATCGGGTGCTAGTGCGTCGCCCTGTGGGACTGGAGGCGGCGGGGAGCATGAATCTGCTCTTCACCGACAAAACGGGGACGCTCACCGAGGGGAAAATGCGCGCTTTAGAGATTGTGACCGCCTCCGTGACCGCCTCTCCCATGGCGCTCTTTCGGTCGGGAGGCGCTTGCGCGCGTGCCCTGCAGCTTTCCTTTCGCTATTGCAACGATTCCGAGGTGGGACGGGATTCCACAGGCAAAAAACGGGCGTTGGGGGGCAATGCCACCTCGCGCGCGATTCTGGACGCGGTGCTTACTTGCCCCGAGGTGTCGGGGGTGACGCTCCTTTCGCATCTCCCCTTTGACAGTGTGCGAAAGTATGCCGCCGTGAGCCTTGGGGGCAAGGAGCGGATGACGGTGGTCTTGGGAGCTCCCGAACGCATTTTTCCTTACGTTACCAAGCAAATGGCGGCGGAAGGGGAGCTGTTACCGTTTGAGAGGGGACGCATGGAGCGCGAAATTTCGGAGCGGACGAAAAAGGGCGCGCGCGTGCTGTGTGCCGCGCTTTGCGCGGAGGGAACGCCCGCCGGTCGCTTTTCCTCGGGACTTTTCGGAAGCTTCCTTTTTCTCGGTGCGATCGTGCTTTCCGATCCGCTCCGCAAAAGTGCCTCGCGCTCGGTTGCCTCTCTTCTCGGGGCGGGAATCGGGGTGGTGATGATCACGGGAGACGGACGGGAGACGGCAGAGAGCATCGCAAGGGGATGCGGCATTCTCAACGCCGCGCGCGACCGCGTGGTGACGGGGGAGGAGCTCGCTCGGATGTCGGACGGTGCGGTCAAGTCGATCCTTCCGCACCTTGCCGTGGTGGCACGCGCGCTTCCTTCGGACAAAAGCCGACTGGTGCGGCTCTCGCGCGACATGGGGCTTGTGGTCGGGATGACGGGGGACGGGATCAACGATTCCCCCGCGCTCCGTCTCTCCGACGTCGGCTTTTCCATGGGGAGTGGCACGCAGGTGGCGCGCGACGCGGGGGACGTGGTCATCCTTGACGACGATCTTGCGTCCATTGTCCGCGCGGTGCTTTACGGGCGCGGTATTTTCAAGAACATCCGAAAGTTCATCACGCTGCAATTGACGATGAATCTTTGCGCCGTCGGGGTGACGATGATCTGTCCCTTTTTGGGGGTGGATTCCCCCGTGACGGTGGTTCAGATGCTCTGGATCAACTTGATCATGGACACCTTGGGCGGCATTGCCTTTGCGGGAGAGCCGCCGCGAGAGGCTTACATGCGTGAAGCGCCCAAGCGACGGGGGGAGGCGATTCTCAACCGCTACATGGTGAATCAGATCCTTTGCACGGGGGGATTTACCGTCGCGCTTTGCCTCTTCTTTTTGAAGTCGCCCACGGTGACCTCGCTCTTTCGTGCCTCCGAGGGGGAGATCTGCCTTCTGACCGCCTTTTTCGCGCTCTTCATCTTTTCCTCGGTCTTCAATTGCTTCGGGGCGCGCACCGACCGACTGTCCACCCTTGCGGGCATTCGCCAAAATCCCGTGTTTCTCTTCGTGATGGCGGCGATTCTTGTCATACAGATTCTTTTCGTTTACCTTGGCGGCAGCGTGCTTCGCACCGTGCCGCTGACCGCGCGCGAGCTGCTGTTGACCTTTTCCCTGTCTCTCTCCGTCTTCCCCGCGGAGATCATTCGCAAGGCGCTTTGGCGTCTCTGCGGAAAAAGGGAAGGATTCTAAAGTGGGGGGGGTTTTTCGTGGGGGAACTTTTTGAAAAAAGTTCCCCCACACCCCTTTAAAAACTTTGATGGAAGAGGATGGTGTGTGGGGGGCATCGGCGCGAATGAAACGGCGGCAAACTATTTGACGGACGATTACGATGGTGAAACTTGGACGCGCACCGATGCCGATTGAGTGTGACGGTGAAAATGGAATGAAAGGGGTGAGTCAAATGCGAAAACGCATTTGTTACTCACCCCGTCGTTTTTGCTTTGCGGCAAAATGCCGCAATTTTCGCCCGTTGATGGATGATATTTTGAGATTTTCAAGCGAAAACCGCAAATTCCGCGGCGCGTAAAAGCCTACCGTCGGCTTTTGCGCGCGGGGGCTTCGTCAGTGACTCAGCCCCTTTTTGTTTATATTAAGAATGTAAAAATATAAAAAAATAGCGGATAGGTGTTTACAAACCGAAGAAAGTATGCTATAATGGTATAATCGATAAAATTGGTGTACTGTGCCCGCTCTGGTGCAGGGAACACAAAAAAGGGGGAAGGAACGTGGCAGAGACGACGGCGCACCGTGTTGTGGAAAGCGAACCGTGGAAGGACAGAAGCAAGCTGAAAAAGCCGACCAACGCGGAGGCGATTCTGTTTTCACTTGCCGTGATCGTGTCCTCTCTCGGCATTGCCTTTTTCAGAGACGAGCAGATTTCCTATTTCTTCTTGCTGCCGCTTCTGTTTTTTACCGTGTGGGGCTTGCGCTCTCCCGGAAGCGTGACGGTGGTGCTTCTGACCGCCTTCCTCGGCTCTCTGATCGTGGCGAGCCTTTCGGGGGCTGTGGCGGTGCTCGCGATCGTGGTGGGGGTGGGAAGCCTTTCGTGGCTTCTGACCGTTTCGGGACGCCCTTATGCGGCAGCTCTTCCCATTGCGGTGGCACTGGCATTCTGGATTGTCACCCGGGATGTGACCATGACCTTGCTTTCCGTTTCCTTTTTGCCCTCGGCAATCCTTCTTTCGATTGCCACGGTGACGCATCAGAGACGGACGACGGCGATCTGCTTTGCGATCGGGGGACTCCTGGTATCCGTCCTTGTGGGACTGGCGCTCTTCTTCTATGCCGCGTGCGGCACGTTGGAGCTTTCCGCCATCAAGGAATACCTGGAGGGAACACGCGCCTGGCTCTTGGATCTGATGCTGGGGGCGCGGGACACCTTTCTTGACGCCATGCGGGAGTCCTTGATCGCGGAGGGCATGAGCGACGCGGAGACGGGGGCAACCCTCGGGCGTTTTTCCGAGCTTCTCACCCCCGCGCTTTTGGAGGAGGTCATTTTCCTCTTCTTCTCGATTCTGCCCGCGCTTTGCGTGATGGCGGCATCGGTTGTGGCGTTTGAAGCGCAGATCTTTCTCAACGTTTCCTACTACCGTACGGGACGTCGCGAGGTATTGACCTTGCAGGCAAGCGTGTTCAGCATGAGCATCGTCTCTGCCGTAATCTACGTGGTCGGCTTCCTTCTGACCATGTTCATCGATACCACGGTGCCCGTCGGAGCTACGATTCAGAACGTGACCTTGATGCTTCTCCCCGGCTTTTGCGTGATGGGATGGGGCGCGATCCTCGGTGCGCTCCGCACCGCCAAGGGAGGACAGCGCGCCTTTCTCATTCTCTTGCTTCTCTTTACCGTTTGCTGCTCCGGTCTTTCGGTGCTGTATTTTCTCGCTCTCTGGGGTGCTTACGCGGCGATCATGACCGCCTTGCACATGAACATGGCAGAGAAGCTCTTTGAAATGGGGAAGGCGGCACAGGATCGGGAGAACCGCGAGTCCAATGAGAATTCCAACGGGGATTCCAACGGTAGCTCCAACGAAAATTCCAAGGGAGACTCCAACGAAAATTCCAACGAAGCTTCCAATGAGGCGTCCGACCGTGATTCTGACGGTCGGGGCGACGAATAAAACCGTCCTTCGGGGCTTTTCCCGAAAAAGGAGTGTGATGTTATGAAAAAAAGAAAGAGCTTTGCAAGGCAGAGTGACCTAAGACCGCCGCTCATCGTATGCGCGATCATCGGTCTTGTGCTGCTTTGCACGCTGCTCGGGATCTCATGGCTGCCGCAGACAGCCCCCATGCTTCGCTATTACGCGGTGGCGGCTCTTTGCGTGTACGTGCTGGTGGTGGGGGTTCTTCTCGCTACCCAGCTGCGCCGTTATCTCCATCTGCGCCGCGCGAACGACGCGGCGGAATTGATGGCGACCGAGATCAGCGACATGTTCCGCTACGTGGTGGACGTGCCGTATGCCATCGTCTCCGAGGGGGGAACGGTCAAGATCGTCAGTGCCGCTCTTCAGGACGTTCTCAAAATGAAGAATCCCATTTGCAATATTCCGCTCTCCTCCTTCTGCTCCGTGCCGATGGCGGAGATCATCGCCTACGCGCACAACGGGGGACAGGTCCGAGACGTGACCTTCACCGAGGACGGTGTGCCGATCGACAATACCAAGCCCATGACGATGGAGATCGACGGAAGAAAGTACAAGCTTTCCTGCTACGTGCTGCGCTCCCACGGAAAGGACTACTACTTTGTGGTCTTTACCGACTTTACCGAGCTTGACACCACCCGTCGCATCATGTACGAAAACGAGCCTGTGGTGGCATATATCGTCATTGACAGTCTTCAGGAGCTTGCACAGTATATCCGCGTCAGCTACCGAACCGCGGTCAACGAGATTGAATTGCGACTCAAGGAATGGGCGGAGAGCTTTGGCGGTATGCTCCGCGAGTACGAGCGCGAAAAATATCTTCTTGTATTTACGAGACAGGCATTGGATGAGTGCGTCAGCACCAAGTTCCGAATCCTTGACACCATCAGAAGCATCCGTTTGGGTGACAACAGCTTTCCCGTCACCGTTTCCATCGGTGTGGGCGCAGTTCCCGGCAGCTTTGAGGACAAGGAGCGCGCGGCGGGAGACGCTTTGGACGTCGCGCTTCAGAAGGGCGGCGACCAGGCGGTCGTGAACGACGGAACGAGTGTGGAGAGCTACGGCGGCCGCGTCAACACGATGGCGGGCTCGACCACCATCACCTCGCGCGTCAACTCCGAGCATCTGTGCCGTCTGATCCGCGAGGCGGGGAACGTTCTGATCATGGGACACCGCTCGCCCGACTACGACTCGGTCGGCTCTGCGATCGGTCTTGCGCGACTTGCCATCTGCGCGCGTGAGGGCGACACCTCGCGCATCCGCGTGGTCATCGACCGTGAGCATCTCAACTTCCGCACCTGCTACGACATGATCGCGGCACTCCCCGAATACCGCGCGCTTTTCATCGGCGCCGATACCGCGATGGACGCGGTGCGCTCGGACACGCTGCTCATCATGACCGACGTGAACAACATCTTCAACACCGAGGCTCCCAAGCTTCTCAAGTGCATCAACAACGTGGTGATCGTCGATCACCACCGAAGACAGAGCCAGATGTACGAATTCAAGCCGCTGATGACCTATATCCGTCCCGGGGTTTCCTCGGCGTGTGAATTGGTCAGCGAGATGCTGGAATACAGCCCCTATCACGATATGCTTCTCAAGGAAGAGGCGAATCTGATGCTGGCGGGCATGATGCTGGATACCAAGAACTTTACCGCGGGTGTCGGCATGCAGACCTTTACCGCGGTGCAATATCTCTACAAGAGAGGCGCGCACGCATCCGTCGTCCGTCGCTTCTTTACCGAAACGATGGAGGATCTCTTCACGGCAAGCGACATCGACAGCCGCACGAGAACCTACCGCGGACGCATTGCCATCACGTGGCTGAGCATCGACCGCCCCGCGTCGGAGGCAGACAACATTGCCATTGCCAAGGCGGCGGACAAGCTGATGAACGTGGACGGAATCGAAGCCTCCTTCGCGCTGCTCCGCTCCGAAAATACGGTGACGATCTCGGCGCGCTCGCACGATAAGATCAACGTACAGATCATCATGCAGAAGCTCGGCGGCGGCGGTCACTACGATATGGCGGGCGCGAGACTTTCCCACGTGACCTTGGAGGAAGCCTGCAGACGGCTCAAGATCGTGCTTGACGATTATCTGGAGCATGATTACGAAAAACAAAAGTAAAATTGTGTCTCGGGGGCTTTCGATGCCCCCTTGCATAAAAACCGAAATAAACGCAAAGAAAACGGAGAAACTACATCATGAAGGTAATTTTACTTGCTGACGTGAAAGGTCAGGGAAAAAAGAACGACGTTATTGAGGTGTCCGACGGCTACGCGAAGAATTTTTTGATTCCCCGTAAGCTTGCCAAGGCAGCGGACGCACAGTCTCTCAACGACGTCAAGGTGCGCGAGGAAGCGAGACTTTACCGCATTGAAACCGAAAAGAAGGAAGCGCGCGAGCTTGCTAAAAAGCTGGAGACGCTGGTGGTCAAGATCCCCGCGACGTCGGGCGCTGACGGACGTCTTTACGGTTCGATCACGGCAAAGGACATTGCCGAGAGACTGGAGGCGGATCACAAGATCGTGATCGACAAGCGCCGTCTCGTGCTGAATGAAAACATCAAGGCGTACGGAAAATACGAGGTGGAGGCAAAGCTTTACACCGAGATCACGGGACGCGTCAACGTTCTGGTTTGCGAGAAGTAAGATATGCAGGATGAATTGATTCGAAAATTGCCATTTTCGATGCCCGCGGAGCAGTCGCTCTTAGGATCGGTCCTCATCGATCCCGCGTCGCTCAACGAGGTGGCGGATCTGCTGTCGGGAGAGGATTTCTATCTCTCGGAGCACAAGCAGATCTATCTTTCCATGCGTGAATTGTTCCTTGCGAACAATCAGATCGACGTCGTGACCTTGATCGACACGCTTGTCAGACGTGGCGTTTACGACAAGTCGGGCGGTGAGGATTACCTTCGCACGCTTGCCGAGTCGGTTCCCGACGCGCTCAACGTCAAGGACTACGCGCGCATCATCAAGGAAAAAAGCGTCTTGCGTCAGCTCATCGACGCATGCTCCGAGATCTCCGAGGCGGCATACTCCGAGCAGGAGGCGGTCACCGAGATTCTGGATCATGCCGAGAATCTGATCTTCAATATCGCGCAGGGGAGGGACACCAAGAACTTCCGTCACATCCGTGACGTGCTGGGAGAGGTGTACGGACATCTGCACGAGCTCTCCACCAACAAGGAGGGCACACAGGGGACACAAACGGGCTTTTCCGCGCTGGACAGAGTGCTGGCAGGCATGGGAAAGAGCGACCTTGTCTTGGTCGGCGCGCGCCCCGGTATGGGAAAGACCTCCTTCGTTCTCAACATTGCCACCAACGTGGCGAAGATGACGAAGAAGGCGGTCTGCATCTTCTCCCTCGAAATGTCCGCCGATCAGCTGGTCAGCCGTGTGCTTTCCAGCGAGGCGATGGTCAACAGCTACAGTCTCCGTACGGGCGAGCTTGAGCCGGACGATTGGGAAAAGTTGGCTTTTGCCGCAGGGGAGCTTGCGGGCTGCGAGATTCTGATCGACGACAGCGCGGGAATGACCGTCACGGCAATGAAGGCGAAATTGCGCCGCGTCAAGAATCTCGGCATGGTCGTCATCGACTATCTGGGACTGATGACGGGCGACCGTCACAACGACAACCGCGTGCAGGAGGTCTCCGAGATCTCCCGCGCGCTCAAGATCATGGCGAAGGAATTGATGGTTCCCGTCGTTTGCTGCGCACAGCTCTCGCGTGGCCCCGAATCCCGTACGGACAAGCGTCCGATGCTGTCCGACCTTCGTGACTCGGGTGCGATCGAGCAGGACGCGGACTCGGTCATCTTCCTCTACCGCGACGAATATTATAAAACAGGTGAGGAAAATCAGAACACCAGCATCGTTGAGGTCATTGTGGCAAAGAACCGTCACGGCTCTACCAAAACCGTCAACATGGGATGGAACGGACAGTTTACAAAGTTCGTCACCATCGACAACGAGCAGGAAGCATCGACATGACAAAAGCGCTTTCATCTCCCCCCACGGGGGCACGTCCGCCGCACGTTTTGGCGTCGCTCCCCGCGGACACACCGGTGCTGCTCGCCTTTTCGGGCGGTGCGGATTCCTCGGCACTTCTTTCCATGCTTCTGTATTGGAAGCGCGTGTACGGGTTTCCGTTGCTGCTGGCTCATATGGAGCACGGCATTCGCGGTGAGGAGGCCTTGCGCGACGTGGCATTTTGCCTTGACGTGGCAGGGAGACGCGGTGTGGAGCTGGTCGTGGAGCATGCGGACGTTCCGTGTCTTGCGCGCGAGCGCGGATGCTCTCTTGAGGAGGCGGCACGGGACGCGCGCTATGCGTTCCTTTGTGACCTGATGCAATCGCGGCAGATTCCCATTCTCGTCACAGCGCATCACGCGGACGATCAGCTGGAAACGGTGCTCTTTCGCCTCGTGCGCGGAACGGGTGTCGGGGGACTTTGCGGCATTGCGCCCGTCCGTCCCTTTGGGAACGGAGTGCTGGTGCGCCCCTTGCTCTCTCTCTCCAAGAAAGAGATTTTAGCGTATTGCGAGCAAAACGGAATCTCCTACGTCACCGATTCCACCAACGCAGATCCCACCTATGCGCGCAACCGCATCCGACACGAGGTGTTACCTCCCCTGTTGGAGCTGTATCCCGATGCGCAGACGCGTGCTGCGCGTGTGTCGGAGGAATTGCGCGAGGAGGATGCCTATCTTTCCTCTCTTGCAAGGGAGCTTCTCCTGAATGCCGAGCGAGAGCGGGGACTCTCCCGTGAAGTGCTGATGGCAAGCGCGCGCCCCTTGCGCCGCCGTGCGATTTCTCTCTTTGCCGCCGCGCTGTCAGGCTCTTCGCTCTCGGTGCATACAGAGGCGCTGCTGTCTCTTTGCGAGCGCGGAGACACTTCGTGCGAGGTGGCACTCCCGGGAGGGCTTACGGGCTTTTTGGAGGACGGTCTTCTGAGGATCGGACACCCCAAAAAAACGGAAGGCGTTTCGGGCGAGCTTCCCTTGACGACGGGCTGTGTGCCGTTTTTCGACACGGGCTTTTCGCTTTCTGTGCAGCGCGTGACGGATGAAATAAAAATTCACAATTTATCCACAGTGCCGTATATTATTTTAAACGGAGAGTTTGATATAATAAACAGAGGTGCATATTGGCGAGCGCGACGCGAGGGAGACGTGATCCTTTTGCGCGGCATGCACCGAAAATTGAGAAAACTACAAAATGAGGCAAAGATCCCACCGCGCCTTCGGGGCATGCTTCCCGTCCTTTGTGACGGTGAGGGTGTGCTTTGGGCACCCTACGTCGGGGTGCGCGACGGGGTTGCGTTCAGGAAAGGCATGGATGCGACCGCGGGCGACCTTCTGATCCGCCTCGTTTCGGAAAATACCTAACAACGGAGGAATCCAATGAAGAAAAAAAGCGGTTTTGGCCGTCAGCTTCTCTTTTACGTGGTTGTTTTTGCGATCATCATCGTCATGCTTTCGGCGTTGATGGGAGACGGAAGCACCCAAAAAGAGATCAAGATCGAAAAATATGACGAGATCTACGACGTGATCAAGGAGGGAAGATACGACTACGGCGACGAAAAGTATTCGGATATTGCCCGTGTCGATCTTTACAGCGACAATCGGCTCGTGATCACTCTGGACGACGGTGCGCGCTTGGTCTACAGCGTTGCGGATGCCGATTGGTTCAGAGAAACCTTTGACCCGATGATCCTTGAGCACGAGGGAGACTTCGTGTATCAGATCGAGCCTCCCACGACGCTTCCCTGGTGGGTGAGCCTACTTCCCACGCTCTTTATCATCATTCTGTTCGTGGTGATCTACTTCGTCGCGGTCAAGAAGATGAGCGGTGGCGGCGGAAAGTTCAACTCCTTCGGAAAAGCGCGCGTCAAGACACCCGACATGGGCGACAAGAGCCGTGTGACCTTTGCCGACGTTGCGGGAGCTGACGAGGAAAAGGAAGAATTGGTCGAGATCGTGGAATTCTTGAAGGATCCCGCTCGCTTTACGCGCCTTGGCGCGAAGATTCCCCACGGCGTGCTTCTGATGGGTCCTCCCGGTACGGGGAAAACCTTGCTTGCAAAGGCGGTCGCGGGAGAAGCGGGCGTTCCGTTCTATTCGATCTCGGGATCGGATTTCGTGGAAATGTACGTCGGTGTCGGTGCGTCGCGTGTGCGCGACCTCTTCGAGACCGCGAGAAAAACACCTGCGGCGATCATCTTCATTGACGAGATCGATGCCGTGGGACGTCACCGCGGAGCAGGTCTTGGCGGCGGTCACGACGAGCGTGAGCAGACGCTCAATCAGCTGCTCGTGGAAATGGACGGCTTCGGCTCTCACGACGGAATCATCGTGATGGCGGCAACCAACCGCCCCGACATTCTGGACCCCGCGCTTCTGCGCCCCGGACGCTTTGACCGCCAGGTGACGGTCAACTATCCCGACATGAAGGGAAGAGAAGAGATTTTGCGCGTGCATGCGCGCAACAAGCCCCTGGAGTCGGGCGTGGATTTCCACAAGGTGGCACAGAGCACGGTCGGCTTTACGGGTGCGGATCTTGCCAACAAGCCGGGTCGTAGCCATGTCG
>JAZSMX010000078.1:0-29657 GCA_045536125.1 Eubacteriales bacterium
TAAGGACGAGGCTTCCTCTACCACCGTTACCGGTGTCGAGATGTTCCACAAGCTCCTGCCCCAGGCAGAGGCCGGTGACAACATCGGTGCACTTCTCCGCGGTGTTGCAAAGGAAGACATCGAAAGAGGTCAGGTTCTTGCTAAGCCCGGCTCCATCAAGCCCCACACCAAGTTTGTTGGTCACGTATACGTTCTGACCGAAAAAGAGGGTGGCCGTAAGAAGCCCTTCTTCACCGGTTACAGACCTCAGTTCTACTTCAGAACTACCGACGTTACCGGTAACATCGAGCTTCCCGAGGGTGTTGAGATGTGCCGTCCCGGCGATAACGTTGATATGACCGTTGAGCTGATTAAGCCCGTTGCTTGCGAGCAGGGTCTCCGTTTCGCTATCCGCGAGGGTGGTAGAACCGTTGGTTCCGGTGTCGTTTCCGAGATTATCGCTTAATTAAAAAACGCATTTCGGGGTTGCCTGCCACTGGTAGGCAACCCCACTTGTTTCTGTGGAATTTTTTTGAAATTATTTACATAAAATCTTTGGGGATTGGTGAAATTCCAGTACCGGCAGTAAAGTCTGCGAACTCCTTGGTGAGCCGATCGGGTGAAACTCCCGTACCGACGGTAAAGTCCGGATGAGAAAGGAAATCTGTTATGCCTAAAAATCAATCTTATTCATTGGCGTTGCGCCGTACTGTTCTGATTGCGCTATTCGGTGCGATTGCCTACGTTTTAATGTTGCTGATCCATTTTCCCATCGCTTTTTTGACACTGGACATCAAGGATGCGATGATTGCGCTTGCAGGGCTCTATTTTGGTCCGCTTGCTGCCTTGGTTCTATCTGTTTTAGTTCCTCTCCTGGAGCTGTTTACCGTGAGCGGAACAGGAGTCTACGGGCTTGTGATGAACATTCTCAGCACTGCCACCTTCGCTTTTACCGCAAGTCTGATCTACAAATATAAAAAGAGCTTTTTCGGCGCAATTGTCGGTCTTGTCGGAGGTGTGGCACTGATGGTGGGAGCGATGATGATGTTCAATCTTTTTGTAACGCCCCATTATCTCGGTGTTACCGTGGGGGAGGTTCAGAAGTTGATTCCCACACTCCTCTTGCCCTTCAATACCGTGAAGGGGATCTTCAACGCTGCCATTGTTTTGTTGCTCTATAAACCGCTTTCAAGTGTCATGCAACGTGCGGGAGTGCTTCCTCCTTCAAAGCATCCGTTTCGCATGGATGCAAGGAGTATTACGGTCACAATTTGTGCGCTTTTCTTGATTGCATCCTCGCTTTTTGTGATCTTTTGGGTTCTCGGCGGCGGTTTTTCCATAGGAATTTAATAATTAGAATTGTTTTAACTTTAAAAACAGGGTTTGCGAAAAGTGATGCAAACCCTGTTTTTGAGCTCTGTATTGGTATTTTTATTTTTTTAGAAAGCTTTTGGAGGCAGCTGTGAGACTGTGGTTTTTTGCGCCGATTTCGATTGTGTCCCATTCCTCGGCGCTTCCCTCGTAGGTGACGTGTGTGAGGTATGCACAGTTGTAAAATGCCATTTCCATGATCTCGGCTGTGACTGCGCTGACCGTCAGATGCTCCCCCGCGTGCATGGGTGGATAGAAGAGAAGCGTGTAAAGATCGGCGGTATAAAGCACTCCGTCAATGTCGCAGTAATAGGGGTTTGCATCGTTGACAGAAATATAAACGAGGTTTTCGCAAGCCGCAAATGCCATGTTTCCGATCAATGCCACTCCGGCGGGAATCTGTATTGCCGTAAGAGAAGCGCAACCGTAAAAGGCGCGGGGCGCGATTGCAATGACACGGTCGCCCACGGGAGAGTATTCCGGAATTGAGATGCAAACGTCCTTGCAATCACCGATCCCGATCAAGGTGCACGTTCCGTTTCCGTTGGATGCAAAGGCAAGTGTACTTCCGGGATAAGAGGGCTTTTCGGGAATGGGTTCCTCTTCCGATGAATCCGAGGAGCTTGAAGAAAATGCATCCGTGTCCGTGGAAATTGGGAAAAAGAGCGTGCTTGTCTCTTCTTCGCGGACCGTAAAGGGCTCTTTTTGCGTGGTATATGAAGGGAGCGTTCTGGAGGCTGCGTAAGCGGTTGGATTCTTTTCAATATAGGAAATACAAAGCAGAGTGACGGTGACTGTGAGGGCGGTCGCGAAAACAATGGCGAGCGTGATCATAACAATTTGTGACATAGGCGATTTCATTTTATCTTCCTTTCTTTTTGGATCGACCTTGAAATGATTATGACACGGCACAAGGGTGTTGTCAAGAAAAAGTGTTTTCCAAAAACAGGCAAGGAACGACCGAATTTGAGAAAGCAGGAAGAGAATCTTCACGCTTTATGTGAAAAGAGAAGGGATCGGTGCGAAGTGTGACGAACTCTTTTTTTGAAAATTGCTGTTTCCCAATGAAAAACATATGTGATCGCTTTTTTAGGGAGGTGACAGCGGAAAATGATCCTGTTGACAAAGTGCTTTTTTTTCGCTATAATATTGAGGAACGATTCGGAAAGGCATATGTCTGGAAAACATGATGAAAATTCGTGAAATTGAGATTCAAAACGGAATTGCGTTAGCTCCTTTGGCAGGTGTGAGCGACCGCACCTTCCGCCGTATGGCGAGAAGATACGGTGCGGAATATACGGTCAGTGAGATGGTGTCGGCAAAGGCACTGTGCTACGAGCAACTGTGCAAGCGCCCCAAAAGTGCGGAACGCTGCCGAACCGCTCCTCTTGCGGCAGTATTGCGTGAGGAATTGCCGATGGCGGTTCAACTGTTTGGCGCAGAACCGGAATTTATGGCACGGGCGGCACAGCTCTTGGAGAGCGGTGAATACCGCGGTGCATGCGGTGAGGTTCCACCGTCCGTTATCGACGTAAATATGGGTTGCCCCATGCAAAAGATTGTGGGAAACGGAGAGGGGAGCGCCCTGATGAAGGATGTTCTTCTTGCCGAACGGATTGTGCGTGCGATGACAAATGCCGTAAAGCTTCCCGTTACTGTCAAAATACGCGCGGGCTGGGATGCATCGCACGTCAATGCGGTAGAGCTTGCCCGCCGTCTTGAGGATGCGGGGGCTTCCATGATCTGTGTGCACGGCCGCACCCGTGAGCAGATGTATGCGGGATACGCCGATTGGGACGTGATTCGCCTTGTGAAGGAGTCTGTCAAAATCCCCGTGATGGGTAACGGGGATATTTTCTGCGCTGAGGATGCGCTTCGCATGCTCAGGGAAACCGGCTGCGACGGTGTGATGGTAGCGCGCGGAGCGCAGGGAAATCCGTGGATTTTTTCGGAGATTTACTCGGCACTCAAGGGGTTGCCGTACACACCGCCAACCGTAGAGGAACGCTTCCGCGTGGCTATGGAGCACGCCGAGGGATTGGTCAAGGAAAAGGGCGAGCGCGTGGGAGTTGCCGAGGCAAGAAAGCACCTCTCATGGTATCTCCACGGTGTGCGTGGGGCGGCTGCGGCAAGAAACAGGGTGATGTCCGCCACAACGCTTTCCGAGCTTGCGGGTATCCTTGATGAATTACATGCGAACACCGGCGAGTTGTGAATTTTTTTCAAAAGCCGTTTTGGGCATTGACTTTTTACAAAAAGCATGATATGATATATACGGAATAATATTTGCTGCACATGCTATGTATAGAGGAGGAAACGATATGGCACAGGAAAAAAAGCCCTTGGTCGAGGGAAAATATCTGGAATATCTGGATAAGCCGCTCGTGCGTGAGGGAAATACCATTTGCTACGGTGATATGAGCGAAAAATGCATCCTTGTCCTTGAGATCATGTCCTATAAGGACGTGGATGGAAAACAGCTCCCCAAGGACGTATTTATTCAGGTGATCGATTCCAAGGATCCCAACAAGATTCTCAAGCAGGGAAAGAAGGAAGGTTTGTACGATGCCTTCAGTATGGGACTCGTTTGGCTGGATCTGGCTTTGAAATCCGCCAATTAAAAAGAGGACGGCTGTTCCGAATTTGCGTTCGGGACGGCTGTTTTTTTGTGGAAAAATTTTTGAGTGAAAAAATAACAAATTTCGGTAAAAAAATCGAATAAGCTCTTGATTTTTGTAAGAGAATATATTAAAATATACAGTGATTAAAAAATCAAAGAAAGAACGGTAAAAGGCGAGGAGCTTTTTGCTTTGAAAAGAGAAAGGACGTATCATGGCAAATTTCAGAAAAATCGGTGTGTTGACTTCGGGTGGTGATGCTCCCGGTATGAGTGCGTGTGTCAAGGCGGTGGTCAATCGCGCATTGGATATGGGGTTGGAGGTCGTTGGAATCAACAGCGGTTATAAGGGATTGATCGATGAAGAATTGATTCCTATGACGCATCAGTCGGTGAGTAACGCGGTCAGCTACGGAGGAACCTTCCTCTACTCCAGCCGTTGCCCCGAATTCAAGACCGAGGAGGGAATGCAGGCAGCTGTCGCGACCTGCCGTAAGAACAATATCGACGCTTTGGTTTGTATCGGTGGAGACGGTACCTTCCGCGGTGCTACCGATATGACGAGACACGGATTCCCCTCCGTCGGACTTCCCGCAACCATCGACAACGATATTACGGCAACCGATTACACCATCGGTCTTGACACGGCGATCAATACGACGGTGGAAATGATCGACAAGCTTCGCGATACCTGCGAATCTCACGAGCGTCTGAACGTGGTTGAGGTCATGGGACGTGACTGCGGTCAGATTGCTTTGTATGCGGCAATTGCTTCGGGTGCTGTTGCGGTCGCTGTTCCTGAGGTGCCCTTTGATGAAGCTGCGGCAATTGAGAGAATCAAGGCTCTCCGAGCTGCCGGAAAGAGAAGCATGATCGTTGTTGTGTCCGAGGGCATGTTCAATCCCGACGGATCTCCTTATTCGGAAACCTTGGCAAAGAACATTGCCAAGGAGACAGGAATTGATACCAAGTTTGCGCGCTTCGCACATATCGTACGTGGCGGAAAGCCCACGGTGAAGGATCGTACCTTCGCAGCAGAGGTTGCAAGTCGTGCGGTAGAGCTTCTGATTGAAGGCAAGAGCGATATCGTTATGTGCCAGAAGGACGGTGAAATCGTTTCCGAGGACATCAATTTTGCTTTGATTGCCGACCGTATGTATAAAAATAAGCTGAAGCCGGGAGATCTGGACGCCTTCACGGCAGAGCAAATCGCGGCAATGCAGGAGCTCTCCGAGAAGCGCAAGAAGGAGATTGCCCACCTTTACAAGATTGCACAGAACGTAGCGTTCTGATTTCAGATGGTTCAAAGACCTTTGTCGGATGCGGTTTTCGCTTTTCTGGCAGAGGTCTTTTCGTTTTTTGTGGATTGCTACAATTTCATATTTTGAAAAAAAGAAAAGTTTTATCACATTGTTAAGTGAAAAAATTCACAAAACCTATTGATAAATCAAGGGATTTGTGGTATCATATATTTGTGTGGTTTTTTTTAGCAATACGAAATATATTTGAAAGGATCAAGAAACTATGACCTACAACAAGAAATCGATTGAAGACATTGAGATCAAGGCGGGCCAAAAGGTATTTGTTCGCTGTGACTTCAATGTTCCTATGAAGGACGGTGTGATTACCTCCGACAAGAGAATTGTCGGCGCTCTCCCCACCATCAAGTATCTGATGGACAAGGGTGCGAAGGTGATCCTTTCTTCTCACATGGGTAAGCCTCATGCGATTTTTACCCCCAATTTTAAGCTCGACAAGAAGGAGCAGAAGAAGGTTGACGAGCTTCCCGAAAACGAAAGAGAAGCGGCAACCGCCGAACTCAAGGCAAAGGCTCTCGCAAACGATCCCAAGAAGTTCTCTTTAAGACCTGTGGCAGAGCGCCTGAGCCTGGAGCTTGACGGAAAGGTCGCTTTCGCTTCCGATATCATCGGTGACGATGCCAAGGCAAAGATCGCGGCAATGGAAAACGGCACCTGCGTGCTGATCGAAAACGTTCGTTTCGATGCTCGCGAGACCAAGAACAACCCCGAGTTTGCCAAGGCTTTGGCTGACCTTGCAGGCGAGGGTGGACTTTTCGTAAACGATGCGTTCGGTACTGCACACCGCGCACACGCTTCCACTGCGGGCGTTGCCGATTATCTCCCCGCTGTTTGCGGTTACCTCATTCAGAAGGAAATCGGCGTCATGGGTAAGGCATTGGCTGATCCCGCACGTCCCTTCGTGGCAATCCTTGGCGGTGCAAAGGTTTCCGATAAGATCGGTGTCATCAACAACCTGATCGAAAAGTGCGATACCCTCATCATCGGCGGCGGTATGGCATACACCTTCTTTGCTGCCCTCGGTCATAGCGTGGGAACGTCTCTGTGCGAGAGAGATAAGATCGATCTTGCGAAGGAGATGATGGACAAGGCAAAGGCAAAGGGTGTCAACTTCCTTCTCCCCGTCGACAACGTTGTCGGTAAGGAGTATGATGAGAATACCGAGTTCATGCCGGTAGCCTCCGATGATATTCCCGACGGTTGGATGGGACTTGACATCGGCGAGAAGACCTGTGAGCTGTTCGCGAATGCGATCAAGGGTGCCGGCACTGTTGTATGGAACGGTCCTATGGGTGTTTCCGAGTGGAAGCATTTTGCAAACGGTACCGAGACGGTTGCTGCTGCTGTTGCAGATTCCGGTGCGGTTTCCATCATCGGTGGCGGTGACTCTGCAGAGGCCGTTGAAAGACTTGGGTTCGGTCCTAAGATGACGCACATTTCCACGGGTGGCGGAGCTTCTCTTGAGTTCCTTGAGGGACTTGAGCTTCCCGGCATTGCGTGTCTGCTTGACAAGTAATAAAAAATCTAAAGGGGGTGTCTCAAATTGAAAGTTTGAGACACCCCCAAGGGGCTTGTCAAATGTGGCAGCCCCCTTATTTCATAAAGTGAGGTAATATATTATGAATCCCGAAAAGAGAAGAACTGTCATTGCGGGGAACTGGAAGATGAATTTTACCCCCGCAGAAGCAACCGCTTTTATCAATGAGGTCAAGCCCTTGGTTGCGGGCAAGGATTGCTGTGATATTATTTTCTGTGCTCCTTACGTCACCATTGCGGCAGCCCAGGAGGCGGCAAAGGGCTCTAACATTAAAATTGGTGCGGAGAACGTTCATTTTGCCGAAAAAGGTGCATATACCGGTGAGGTTTCCGCAAAGATGCTGACCGCGTGCGGTGTAGAATACGTCATCATCGGTCACTCCGAGCGCCGTCAGTATTTCGGTGAGACCGACGAGACGGTCAATCTTCGTACCAAAGCGGCTCTTGCAGCAGGTATGAAGGTGATTCTGTGCCTTGGTGAAGTCAAGGACGAGCGCTTGAACGGGATTACCAATGAAGTGGTTTCCATGCAGACCAAGCTGGATCTTCTGGGCGTGAGCGCAGAGGATATGAAGAACGTAATCATTGCCTATGAGCCTGTATGGGCAATCGGAACAGGTCTTACAGCAACTCCCGAGCAGGCAGAGGAGACCTGCGGCGTCATCCGCGAAACCCTTGCCTCGATGTATGGGAAGGACGTAGCCGAGAGCGTTACCATTCAGTACGGCGGTTCTATGAACGAAAAGAACGCGTCCGAGCTGCTGGCAAAGCCCAACGTGGACGGTGGATTGATCGGCGGTGCATCGCTTGTTGCGGAAAAGTTCCGCGCCATCGTGGACGCAGCACAGTAATGGATGCCAAAAAAGTGCTGTTCTCAAATCGGTGATTTGGGAGCAGCACTTTTTATGTTTTTACTCCGATAATATGAATGAAATGTTAACAATTGATTTCGATTATAGACAACTTCAAAAAAACATGCTATAATAAACAGAGAACTTTTTGCTTCGCGGTGGATTTCTCTTTTGCAGAACTTTCAAATGAAGGAGGGAGACTGTGGGACCGTTTTTTGATTTGCATAATCATATGCTGTTTGGAGTGGATGATGGTGCTGAAAATCAGGAAATGATGTTTGCGATGCTGGATACGTCCTATGCCGACGGTGCACGAGCCATATGCCTGACTCCGCATTATTCTCCTTACATGTTTGGGGATACGTACGAAAGCTCCCGCTCTGCCTTTGAAATCCTTGAGGAGTACGCTGCACGGAAGTATCCCGATCTGAAGCTTTATCTCGGGCATGAGCTCGGATATTACCATGGATGCGAAGAAAAACTCCGTCAAGGGTGTTGCCGCACGCTTGCGGGCAGCAAATACGTATTGGTGGATTTTCCATCTCACATCGAGTTCTTTGGAATTCAACAGGCGTTGAATTTATTACGCAGCTCCGGCTTTTGCACTGTTTTGGCGCACGCTGAGCGATACAGATGCTTGGCGCATCAGTTTGATTGGATGGAAAGCTACGTTGCCGACGGCGGACTTGTGCAGATCAATGCTTCGGGAATTTGCGAACGGAGATTTTCTTCAGTACGTTCCATGTGGATTAAGCTTTTACAAAGGGATCTGGTTCACGTCATTGCGAGCGACGGACACAATCTTGTGACTCGTCCACCTATGATGAGTGTATGCATGGAGTATTTGACAAAGCACGTATCGCGGGAGCGTATTCTGGAGCTGACTTGGGAAAACCCTTCGCGCATTATCGAAAACAGAAATTTTTAAGTTTCACGGAAGGAAGGTCTTGAAAAAATATGGAAGAAATGAGTAATAAGAACACGGGGGAAATCCGCTTCGGTGATCTTTTCGAGGTTTTTAAGCGTTGTTGGTGGTTGATGCTGGCAGTTGCAATCGTTGTCGGTGCTGCTTCATACGTATTTATGCGCGCGACTCATAAGGATGAATACACTGCAACGGCGACGATCTGGGCAATCGGAAGCAACGCGAATACCTCCGACAATCTGGGTAAGACCTCTGCCGCAGACGTTCAGATCGCAATGTATCTGATCAATGACTATAAGGAATTGATCCTGACTCCGAACGTCATGAAGGATGCCTTGATGAATGCGGATTCCGATATGAGTGTTTCTGCTTTGAAGGCAAACACCTCCATTTCCAACAGTGAGGATTCTCACGTAATGCACGTGTCCGTAACCGCTTCCGATCCCGAGGAGGCAAGAGACGTTGTGAATGCTCTTTCGGATGAGTTTTGCAGACGTGTGAACGATAAGAACGATGAGGAAAGACCTTTGGTTTCCGTTTGGGACCGTGCAACGGCTCCCGGAGCGATTTCTAACCCGATCTCTCTTCTTTTAGTGGCAATTTTTGCATTGCTGGGTGCGGTTGTTGTTTTCATTATTTTTGTTGTCATTCGTCTGATGGACGACAGAATTAACACGACGGAGGACGTGGAGCGTTATCTCGGTCTGAATTTGTTGGGCGTGATCCCGAACCGCGACGATGCGCGCCGCAGAAGCATGAGAAAGAGGCGCTATTACGATTACTCAAAGAATCAACACGCGGAATAAAAGGATTTGAACCGGTATTTTTGAAGAAAGGATGACCTGCTTTCCAAAGTAGGTATGAACGTATATGAAGCAGATTGAATTGATTTTGGATGAGGAGACCTCTTCCAATTACTACATAAAAGAAGCCTTTAACTCTCTTCGTGCCAATATTCTTTTTTCCAAAAAGGATGTCAAAACCATCGTTTTGACAAGCTGCCTTGCACACGAGGGAAAATCCTCCGTTTGCTTTGAGCTTTGCTGTAATCTTGCGGAGGCGGGAAAAAAGATTCTCTTGGTGGATGCGGATATGAGAAAATCCGTGATGGTGACAAGATATACCAACGAAAAGGGAATGTACGGACTGAGTCACATTCTTTCGGGGCAGGTATCGTCGGCAGATGCGATTTACTCAACAAACGTTGAAAATTTGCACATTGTTTTCTCGGGCCCTTATCCTCCGAATCCCACGGAATTGATCGGTAGCCCCGCATTCAAGGATTTTCTTGACGAATACCGTGATGCCTATGATTATATCATCATTGATGCGCCCCCTCTCGGTCTTGTTGTGGATGCTGCCGTGATGTCGAACGTTTGTGACGGTGCGATTCTTGTCATCAACGTCGGACACATCAAGTACCGCATGGCTCTGCAGGTGAAAGCACAGCTCGAAAAGAGCGGAAAGAAGATTCTGGGTGTCATTCTCAACCAGGTGGATCGCAAGAAAACGATCAAATCCGATTATTCCTTCTACGCTACGTATTTTTCGGAAAGCTCCGACAGCTATCACACAGCGGAACAAAAGAAAAAGAAATAAAAGAAAAAGGAGTCCAAGCTGCGATGCTTGTGCTCCTTTTTTTGTTGCGTAAAAGCTGTTTCTGTTGAGGAATGCTTTTTGTTTTACAATCTTGCCAGTGCTTCCTCGACGCAGTCTCCGCTCACCTCATACGTTCTTCCGTCAATGATCTTCATGTAGGGCTTCGCTGCCAATGAGGGAAGCTGGGTGCGCTCCGTTTTCTCTACTCTCAGTGTGACGGGCTTGGGTACGTGATAATAACTGACCTTTCCGTGTTGGAATGCGTTGATTGCTTCCTTGACTGCTTCCTCAATCCTTGCTTTGGCAAGTGCAGGGGGGAGAAGTCCTGTGCCGAAGCAAGCAACACTTTTTTTGACCTCTGCCGTGACTACGTTGGGAAGAAAATGCTTTGCTTCCTTGCAAACAGCATCGTCTCCCGAAACCATGATCACGGGCTTTTTGTAATCGGTCAGGATGGCGGCATCCAAAGCGACCTCACCGATCCGTTCGCCGCAAAGCCAATAGTTTTGTACGGTGGCACTGCTCATTGTGTGCTCCAGAAGCCCCCCGGGAGTTCCTGCCATTGCATGATATCCCAGCAGAATTGCCGCATCGCAATCTTCAATTCCCACGTAGCGCGCATCCCCCGTTATACCGCAGATTGCCATATCGACCGCAGGGGAAAGCTGATCCCACAAAAGCGTGTAGCTTCCGCCGTGAGCATCTCTGACATAAACTTTTTCGACACCCGCCGTTTTGCAGGCTTCGGCACAGATATTAATCTCCCGCGTCAAAAATCTTCGCCCTTCGTCAAATCTTCTTTGATCGGGGGTTACTTGCTCGCGACAGTAAATCCCGCTGATTCCTTCCAGATCTGCCATGATGTAGACGTTCATCCTTTTTTCCTCCCAAGCTTTTTTACCATTGTAACACAAAATCCTGTGAATGTAAATAGGGAGGATGTTTTTTATCCGTGGGAGACCGTAAAATCCATCTTTCCATGGGTGTCCCGAAAAGCGAAAAATCTATAAGCGGAATATTGAAAAAGTACTTGACAAACATAAAAAAATATGATACAATATACGCACTATCATGTAAGAAGGAGGATAAGTGACCAAGATGGACGGCGACAGTAGCGACGAGGCGAACTGTATCCCTTTGATTGAATATACTCGTTATGTGCGGCACATCTACACTGCAATGGACAGGGTGGGTGCGCCTTTTTGCGTCGTTTTTTCCTGCGGAAGGCTGGAAAGGACGATCGGATGATCAAAAAAGACAAGCTTGTCTTAAAACACGTATTGAGATTTTTAATTAAAGGAGTAATATGACTACAACAATTATCGTCATGGTAGTGCTTGTGCTGATGTCAGCATATTTTTCCGCTACCGAAACGGCATTTTCGACTGCCAATAAAACCAAACTGAAAACACTTGCAGAGAAAAACAATAAGAGCGCCAAGCGCGTATTGAAGCTTCTTGATAAGTACGATCGCTTGCTTTCCACGATTCTCATCGGGAACAATATTGTAAACATTGCACTCTCCTCCATTGCAACGGTTTTCTTTATCAACGTTGTGATGGAAGGGAACGATGATCTTGCCCCCACCGTAGCGACACTTGTAACCACAGTGGTTGTTTTGATTTTCGGTGAGATTACCCCGAAGAGCCTTGCAAAGGATTTTCCCGAGAAATTTGCGATGTTCTCTTCTTCCTTTATTCAATTTTTGATTTATATTCTGCTTCCTGTCAATATTCTTTTTTCACTTTGGAAGAAGCTGATTTCAAAGCTCTTCAAAAAGAAGGAGGAAGAGGACAAGATGTCCCAAGAGGAGCTTCTGATGCTTGTGGAAGAGGTTGAGCAGGAGGGAAGCATCGATGAAAATGAAGGTGACCTTTTGAGGAATGCCATTGAATTCAGGGAACGCCGCGCATCGGATATTCTGACGCATCGCATGGATCTGGAGGCGGTTCCCATGGATGCCACCAAGGATGAAATTGCGGAGAAGTTTTCGAACTCTCAGTTCTCGCGTCTTTTGGTTTATCGCGACAGCATTGATACCATTGTGGGTGCAATTCACCAGAAGGATTTCTTTGGAAGAAACGGGATCACCGAAAAGGAACTGGATGAACTGATGTCTTCCGTTGTATACGTTCAGCATTCCGAGAGGATCAACGATCTTCTTTTGCAGATGCAAAAACATAAAACACACATTGCCGTGATTCTTGATGAGTACGGCGGAACGCTCGGCATTGTCACGATGGAAGATATTCTTGAGGAGCTTGTCGGTGAGATCTGGGACGAGCATGACGAGATCGAAGAGGATTTCGAGGAGCTGGGCGAGGATCGCTATCTGGTAGACTGTTCTGTCAATCTTGATGAGTTTGCAGAAAAGTTTGATATGGAGATTGAATCCGAGAGCGGTACGCTTTCCGGCTTTGTTATGGAAAAATTCGGCGGTGTTCCCGAAGAGGGCGAGGTCTATTCCGATGAAAACATGACCATCACCGTTCAGGAAAAGGACGTGCAAAGAATTACCAAGGTCGAGGTCGAAATTCACCACTCCGAGGAGGACGAGGAGGATGAAGACGGCGACAAGGATAAAGACAAGGATAAAGACAAAGAAAAAGAGAAAGAAAAAGAAAAAGAGAAATAAAAAATTGAGGGTGTCGATCAAATGCGGTTGCTTGATCGACACCCTTTTGATTTTCATATTGCAATTTTGGGGAGTCTGTGATACAATGAAGGAGGAGAACCGTTTTATTATTTTCTTGGGGAGGACGGCATGAAAAAATACATTCTTGCACTTGATGAGGGAACAACCAGTGCGCGTGCGATTTTATTCGACCGAGAGGCACGGATCGTTTCCATGGCACAGCATGAATTTGCCCAATACTATCCACAGCCCGGATGGGTTGAGCAGGATCCGATGGATATCTATGCGAATCAGTATGCGGCTTTGACGGAATGCGTTGCCAAAAGCGGAATCTCTTCGGATGAAATCGCGGCTGTCGGAATTACGAATCAAAGAGAAACGGTTGTGGTATGGGAGAAAAATACAGGACGTCCGATCTGTCCTGCCATCGTATGGCAATGCAGACGGACTGCCGATATTTGCTCTGAGCTGGAAACTATGGGATATGGCGATTACGTTCGTAAGACGACGGGACTGCGGTTGGATCCCTATTTCAGCGGCACCAAGCTCAAATGGATCTTGGATCATATCGAAGGGGCACGGGAACGGGCACTGGCAGGAGAACTGATGGCGGGAACGGTGGATACCTGGTTGATTTGGAAGCTGACCGATGGGAAGGTATTCGTCACAGACAGAACCAATGCCTCACGTACGATGCTTTGCAACATCCATACCGGCGAGTGGGATGAGGAGATGCTCCGAATTTTGGATATCCCACGCTGCATTCTTCCGAAAATTTGCTCCAGTAGCGAGATCTATGGAGTGATGGAGTGCATGGGCGCGGAAATCCCGATCGCAGGCATTGCGGGAGATCAGCAGGCAGCTCTGTTCGGTCAAGGCTGCTTTTCCTTCGGAGAAGCCAAGAATACTTATGGAACGGGATGCTTTTTGCTGGCACACACGGGACATTTTGCCGTAGAGAGCAAGCAAGGACTTTTGACAACGATTGCCGCAGGCGAGAAGGATGCTCCCATTGAGTATGCATTAGAGGGAAGTGTCTTCATTGGAGGTGCTGTGATCAGATGGTTAAGAGATGAATTGAAGCTCATCCATGAAGCTCGTGACAGCGAATATTTTGCACGAAAGGTCAAGGACACGGGCGGTGTTTACGTGGTTCCTGCTTTTACAGGCTTAGGAGCGCCTTACTGGGATATGCATTCCAGGGGCACGGTCGTAGGCTTGAGCGCGGGAAGCGGTAAGAATCATATCATCCGTGCAGCCCTTGCATCTATCGCGTTTCAGACCGAAGACGTGTTGAGCGCAATGAATGAGGATATCTGCGCGTTTGATCAAGAGAGCGGACGAGGCATTTCCACGCTTCGTGTGGATGGGGGTGCCAGTGCAAACGATTTGCTTTTAGAGATGCAAAGCGATTATTCCAATATGAAGGTGGTTCGCTCCGCACATCCGGAGGCAACCGCGCTGGGAGCGGCTTGTCTTGCGGGGCTTGCGGTTGGATTTTATAAGAACCGTGAGGACGTTAAGGGGAAGCTTGGAGAGGGAATGTGGTTTTTGCCGAGCATGAGCGACACCGAACGGGAGGAAATCTTGAACGGTTGGCACCGCGCCGTAAAGGCATGCCGCGTATTTGCGAAGGGAGAATGATCGAATGGAAGTATTGAAGAAAGAATTTACGTGTTTATCAAGTGACGGCATACATACGCTATCGGGCATTGTTTTTGAACCGATCGGAGAAATTCGCGGATTTTTCCAGGTGGTTCACGGGATGACCGAATATATCGGACGGTATGAAAAATTCATGCGCGACCTTGCCATGGAAGGGTATCTTTCCTTTGGATACGATCACCTCGGTCACGGAAAGAGTGTTCGGGAGGAGGGTGAGCTGGGGTTCATCGCATCCAAGGAAGGGGACCTTCGCCTTTGTGAGGACGTCAAGCTTTTTTCGGATCGTGTGATGGAAACGTATCAAAAAGAAAAGCAGCCTTATGTTTTGTTGGGACACAGCATGGGATCCTTCGTTGTCCGTGTGGCGACGGAGAAATACGTCACTCCCGATCTTCTGATCGTGATGGGGACGGGAGGACCGAATCCTGCCGCGGGAGCGGGACTTGCTTTGATTTCCGTAATCAAAAAAATATACGGTGAAAGACATATTTCACGTTTGATCGACAAGATGGCGTTTGGAAATTACAATCAACGGTTTTCGGACGCGACAGAGGATGCTCCGAATCCGTGGTTGACAACGGACATTGAGGTGCGGCGAGCTTACGCGCTGGATCCTCTTTGCACCTTCAAATTTACCGTCAGTGCCATGGGAGACTTGATGCGCCTTTTGAAGACCTCCAATCGCAGTGCTTGGTATCAACGCATTTCCAAAGACCTTCCGATTCTCCTTGTATCGGGGCGTGAAGATCCGGTAGGCGGATTTGGAAAAGGGGTTGAGACGGTTTGGAAACGACTGAAAAAGAGCGGACACGACGCGCGGTGCATTCTTTACGAAGGTGCTCGCCATGAGATTCTGAACGATTTTACCTATGAGAATGTAAAAAAAGACGTTCTTGCATTTTGCAAAGAAAAATTATAAAAGAACCGCTCTCATCCGTGCGGAACGTGATGAGAGCGGTATTTTTTGTTATTGTATTACAGATTGTAGTATTTTTCGAATTCGGCGGGGTGAGGAATCTTGGAAAGCTCGCGGCATTCCTCTCTCTTTGCCTTGATGAAGTTCTGAATCAGCTCGATCGGGAATACACCGCCTGCCGTAAGGTAGTCGTGATCCTTTTCCAAAGCATCCAATGCTTCCTCCAAAGAAGTGGGAAGATGAGAGAGCTTGGCCTTTTCCTCTTCGGGAAGGTGATAAAGATTGACGTCATAAGGCCCCCATCCGTTGGCGTGAGGATCGATCTTGTTCTTGACACCGTCAAGACCTGCCATCAGAATCGCAGCGTAACAGAAGTAGGGGTTGCAGGTTGCATCGGGATTGCGCAACTCAAAGCGACGCTTGTTGGGTGTCTTTGCATATGCGGGAATACGGATGACCGCACTGCGGTTTGAGGTTGCATATCCAACGGTGACAGGTGCTTCAAAGCCGGGAACCAAGCGCTTGAAGGAGTTGGTGCTGGGGTTGGTCAGCGCACAGAGAGAATCGATATGCTTGAGAAGTCCGCCCATGAAATAATGTGCCGTTTCGCTGAGATTTGCGTATGCGCCGTCCTTGGAGAATACGGGTTCACCGTCCTTGAGAAGGAGCATATGAACGTGCATTCCGCTGCCTGCCTCCCCGTAGATCGGCTTCGGCATGAAGGTTGCGGTCTTTCCGTACTTGAGTGCGGTGTTGTGGATGATGTACTTGATCATCATGGTTGCGTCTGCCATCTCGGACATTTTACCAAGCTGGGGCTCGATTTCAAACTGACCGGAAGCGGCAACCTCGGGATGGTGGTAATTGATTTCGATTCCCGCATCCTTCATGTGGAGACACATTTCGCTGCGGCACTCATAGGCTACGTCAAAAGGCTTGGCAATGTGATAGTTTTTTTGCTTGGGAACGACCACGCCGAGTCCCTCGGTGGCACTGTTCCAGTAGGATTGCTGCGCGTCCAGCTCAACGCCGATCTGTCTGCCGCTGACCTCCCAGCCAACCTGGTCAAAGAGATAAAATTCGAACTCCGGGAGAATGAGCATGGTATCGGCAACACCGGTATCCTTCATATATTGCTCTGCCGCGAGAACGATATTACGGGGATACTGAGCCAGAGGCTTGTTTTCGGGGCTTGCAATGATCATTGCGTTGCCCGTCATGGAAAGGGTGGGAATTTCGCAGAAGGGATCGATGAGCGCGGTGTCGGGATCAGGGATAAAGACCATGTCGCTTTTCTCAACGACGGCATAGCCGTAGTTGGATGCATCAAATCCGATGCCGCTCTTCATGGTATCCTCGGAGAAGTTTTGTGCGGGAATGGTAACGTGACGATACTGACCGTTGATGTCAACCATCTTGAAATCAACCATTTTGATTCCGTTTTCTTCGATCAGCTTGAGAATGTCCTGTACACTTTTAGACATAGAATAATTCCTCCCATAGAGTTAAAATGCTTGCACACGTATAGTATAGCATGTTTTTTTTATTTCGTCAATACGTTGATTTGAAAAAGCGGGTTCCTCACTTTTGATCCGCAAGGCGTGAAAGGAATTCTGCAATCTCTTCATTGACGGCTTCAATTTCTTCGAAAAATTCCCGAGCCGTCATCCGCAATACACCTGCGTGAAGTGCCGAAAGCTGGATGAGAGAGTCCCCCGTTACGGCACGGATGCTGTAGTCGGGACCTAATTCATGCATCATTTTTTCAATGAAGGCATCGGCTGTTTCGTTTTCCTTTGTGTAAACCACGCGGTAGCCGTCGTGCAGGAAGTCTGAGCCCGCATTCCCCTTGACGAGATAGGCATCGAAGACAAGAGTTAATTCGGTTTTGGTGTAAGAGACAAAATTGCTCAGCATATCCATCAGCAATTCCCGTGCCTTCTGGAGACTGTATTCTGCGGTGCTTGCAAGCTCCTCGTGGGCATAAATGACGTTGTACCCGTCTACAATCAGCATCCGTCTGTGAGGTGTCAAGGCTCGCTTGGGAACGTGCTTTTTGGAGGATGGTGCTTCTACGGTTCGCTTTTCCCGATACTCCCTTCGCTTGATCGGACCGAAGGTGCGTTTCATGATTAACTCCAGCTCCTCGTCACTGAGTTTATATTTTCTCGCGAGCGTCTGTCTTTTTGGAAGCGTGACTCCGCTTTCAGCTTCGTGAATTTCAGGGTGTAGGTGCTGATACTCCTCCACCTTGTCCCAGGCAACTGTAAAGCCCGCTCCGTGGTCGCAAAAAACAGAGTGGGGTGGGTTCTCAAGATCGGCAGTAGGATCATAAGCGGAGCGGGCGATGAGCTCTTCCTGATTGTGAGCAGGCTCATATCCGTCGAACACAGAGGAAAGAGATGCTTCTCCGTGTGTGTACGAAACCAATTCACGGGCATATCCGTGTAGCCTTGAAACGGGCGCACGACCGACAAGAACGTGACGGCCGTTTTGCGCGCTCTCAATTGAAAACTCCGCGTGTCTTTCCGAAAGGTCCGACATGGCATGTCCCAAGGAGAGGCTTGGAAGCTCCATGCGGAAGCGGTAATAGGGTTCAAGAAGGATGCATCCGCCTCGCATCAATCCGTGCCGTACGGCACGTAAGGTCGCCTCGCGGAAATCTCCGCCTACGGTGTGCTTCTGATGAGCCCGTCCGGCGATCAGCGTGATTTTGGTATCGGTGAGCATTGCACCGATGCACGTTCCTCTGTGCGCTTTTTCGTACAGATGCGAAAGAATCAGCCGCTGCCAATTGAGATCAAGCTCTCCCTCGGGGAGCTTGGCTTCGAAAACCAGTCCCGTTCCCTTGGGGGCAGGTTCAAGGAATAGCTGTACCTCCGCATAATGCCGCAGCGGTTCAAAATGCCCGACACCGACCGCGCGAGAAGCAATTTTTTCCTTATACAGAATTTTCCCCTCATCGAAGGTGACGGATATGCCGACACGCTCGCGGATCATGCGCGAGAGCAGCTCTGTTTGAATATCTCCCATCAACCTGGCTTCAATCAAATGAAGCTCCTCGTTCCAGTATAAATGAAGAGAAGGCTCTTCTTCCTCAAGAAGCTTGAGCTTTGGGAAATACAGGAGCGGATCACACCCATCCTCAAAAAGAATGGCGTAGGACAGAACGGGCTCAAGGAGCGGTCGGTGCGCGTTCAGCTCACTTCCGAGTCCAAGCCCTGCGTAGGTTGCTCCCAGTCCTGTAACGGCGCAGATTTCACCTGCTTCCGCAACGTCCACCTGCTCAAATTTATCTCCGGAATAAAGGCGAAGGCTTCCTACCTTTTCCTTGATCTGCGTGCCGTCGAGAGAGCGATAGGAAAGCTCATCGCGAACCGTCAGCCTGCCGCCGGTGATTTTTAAGAAGGTAAGGCGTGTGGAGGCGTTTGAGATTTTATATACCTGTGCGCCGAATTCTTCCTTGTAAATCGGGGAGAGCGTGTAACGCTCCAATGCATCTATCAAGAAATCGATACCGTCGAGGCGAAGCGCCGAACCGAAAAAGCAGGGGAAGAGGCGACGGTGCGTGATCAGATGTGCAATGTCACCGTCCGAAATGGGCGTTCCTTCAACGCATTGCTCCAAAAACACCTCGTGCACAAGAGCCAATCGCTCATCCCGTCGTAGTGTGTCCTCGGCAGCGTGGAACGGAACGCAAAAGGGAGAGAGATTGGAGGAAAGCTCGGATTCGAGCTCGCTCATTTGGTGAAAGGAAAGATCGGTCTTGTTCACGAATACGAAGGTCGGAACGTGATAAAAATCAAGCAGTCTCCAGAGCGTGCGTGTGTGATTCTGCACTCCCTCGGGAGCACTGATCAAAAGGATCGCATAATCAAGAAGTGAGAGGGTACGTTCCGTTTCTGCGGAAAAATCCACATGCCCCGGTGTGTCGAGAAGAATGATCTCGCAATCTCCGACGTTGAAGCGAGCTTGCTTTGAAAAGATAGTGATTCCTCGTTCGCGTTCCATGCTTGACGTGTCAAGGAAAGAATTTTTATGGTCCACGCGACCGAGCTTGCGAAGCTTTCCGGAAAGATAAAGGAGGGATTCAGAGAGTGTTGTTTTTCCGGCGTCTACGTGCGCCAAAATTCCGACAGTCAATTTTTTCATCACGAATTTCCTCCTTTCGGTTTCAAATTCTCTTTGGCGGTTGAGCGCGCAAAAATCGGTTTTTGTACGTTCCTATTATAGCATTTTTTCGGTCGCCTTTCAAGATAAAACAAAAAGAAAAGGAAAATCGCGCTTCTTTTTTTGGCTTGACAAGGGTGCGAATGTGTGATACAATGTTTCGTGTTCTTAAAAACTGCGGAGTCGGATGACTCTGCTTTTCGCGGAGGAATTGTTATGTGCAATATTGCGGGGTACGTTGGAAATCGGCAGGCTGCTCCGATTCTGATCGATCTGATCAGGCGTCAGCAGTATTATGACGGTGCTGCGGGAACGGGAATCGCGACGATTCACAACGGTGTACTCTATACGGCAAAGGTGGTTGGTGACGTTGATGAACTGCTTCGTACGACCGATGCTCTCAATTTCCCGGGGACGATCGGTATCGCGCATTCGCGTCCGGGTGGAGATGACGTGGAGCAAATGCATCCGTTCTTGGATGCGTCGGGAAGACTTGCGCTGGTTGCAAACGGAATTTTCAGTACCACAAGCACACCTGAATATATGGAGCTGACAAGACAGCTGATGGAGGGCTATTTCCAAAAAGGCGTTCCGATCAGAAGTGCTTTGCCGCCCGACGGAACGGGAATGTTCTTCCTTTCCGACGGCTCTCGCTATCACGGAACGGAATCCTATGCCCTTCGCACAGGTGAATTTTGCGAGCGCGGCATGTCCCTTTGTGAGGCAATGGCAAAGACACTTTCCGAGCGTCCCAATGCAATTGTGACGGTTGCACTCCGAACGGATGAGCCTGATACCGTTGCCATTGGCAAATTGAATATGCCCATGAGCGTGGGTATGGTAGGAGAGGAAACCTATATCGCCACCACACAGTTCGCGTTTCCCGAGGATCTGGTATTTGATACGTTGATTCAGCCGCCCGAAGGCGTTGTTTGCGCGGCAAGAGCAGGGGAATTGACGGTCACTCGGCATCGCGTACACAACATGCGGATGGAGCGAGTAACGGCGGATATCTTCAAAAAGGCGTACGATCTGGTGGAGGATACCTTGCGTGGGAAAAAGGACGATCCGAAAAATCTTTGGGATCTTGAAAAGCTTTATACAGGAGAATGGAAGTATATTTGGCAAGAGCCTTACAGCGACTGTACGTTCTATAAGGAAGGGGAGCTGTTTAAGCCCTATGCGGAGCTTTCCTATAATGTTCTTTACGCACTGCAGAAGGAAGGCTTCACAAGGTTTTAAAGCTCAGAAACGGAAGATATCCGATGTACCATTTCTATCTGGATTGAATATCAAAAAAGAAAAGTGCTGAATTGTCGGCACTTTTCTTTTTTGAATTATGCTTTTGAAAAATTATAGGCTTGTTTCGTCGAAAAAGACCGCTCCGAAGTAGGTCACGGTATGTTCGCCGTTGATATAATTCATCCCCGCGGATTTGGCAAGATTGGCTACGTGAATGCCGTACGCCTCAAGCGAAGAGGTTGCACGGTCGGGGGTGCGGCAGGGAAGCCCTTCCTCCTTGGCACAGGTTTTACAAACGCCGCAAGCTCCTGCCGTTAAGTGGAGGACGCGATTGATGTTAAGTTCCTTGACACGGTCGCGCAGAGTCTGTGCCATTTGGAACATTACTTGACGCGCACGGCTCATTCCCTCGGTGTCAAATGAATCTTCAAGCACTTCGACATGCTGATAGACCAAAACAGAGGAATAGCTTTCAAGAGATGCGATCAATTCATCAATCTCTCCCACGTCGGGCGGACACATGTAGCATTTTCCGTACTTGCCACAGTAGTTTGCTTCGCACATTGGACGGAAGGAGCGGTCGGTTACTACCAGATCCGCGGGAATGACGGCTGCGCGGTCAGCCCCGAGGGAGAGCACCGCCTTGACCAAGCGATCTTCAATTCTTTCCATAGAAGCCCTCCACAGCACCAAAAAAGGCGTCGATATTTTCCCACGGTGTCATTGGCGGAATGTCACAGCCGGAGGAAAGGACAAAATTCGGATAGGAAGCACATTGCTTCATCAAAGCAAGCGTTTCCTCACGGACGGTTTCGGGTGTTCCGTTGCATAATACCCCCGCGGGATCAACGTTCCCCAAAATCGGAACGTCGTGGGGGAATGCTTTGAGCATGATTTCCAGATCGATGGAGTTTCCAAAATGATATGCCATTGCTCCGGACGAAAGCAGAGAGGGAATCATCATCGGGGTGTTGTCGCCGCAATTGTGGTAAATGACGGCAAAGCTGTCGGATTGCACGGCATCAATGATTTCTTTGACGTACGGTGCTGCAAATTCTTCCTCTAAGGACGGAGAGAGAAGTCCTGCGACGGGCTCTGCCATGATGATGCCGTCAGCCCCTGCTTCGCGGTAGGATTTCGCGTATTCAATGAGAAAGGCGGTTGCCTTCCTCATGACCGTGTGCACCGTTTCGGGCTCGTCATAGCAAGCGAACATGATTTCGGAAACTTCCAAAAGGCGGGCGGCAAGAGAAAACGGTCCGATCATACCGGCAAGGATCGGGCGATCTGTGATTTTTGTGCGCGCTTTTTTGATTGCGTCAAGATAGATTCCCGAACGCGCGCTCCCCACTTGGGGGATTTCAAGTGCGTTTGCTTCATCCTCATTGTGGATCAGACACCCGACCACGTTGGGAACCTCGTTCTCTGAAAAATGCACCTCGGCACCGAAGCATTCCGCTTCCACAGAAAGATCCATCAGACTGACTGCGGCGGCACTGCTCGTCCGCTCTGCCACAAGGCGCATCCCTTCGGCTTGGTGTTCGCTGTCCGAGATCAGCTCGCGTACGGAAATTCCAAGAAGGTGTACGGCGGGAAAGGAGAGAATCGGAAGTGCCTTCTTGTCTTTGGAAGAGGTAAGCTCAACCAACCATTTTTTTATGTTCATAAATTTTCTCCGTGTCAATACGTTCCGAGCTTTTTGGCAAGCTCGGTAATCATTTTCATATTTTCAAAGGAGACGGAATTGGGAATCGAATGATCGGATGCGAAGACGTAGCCGCCTCCCTCCTTCAGCGTAGGGATGATTCGTTCCATTTCCGCACGGACACGTTCGGGTTGATCCCAAAGCTGAGCATTGATGCCGCCGTGGAAGGCAAGGCGGTCTCCGTACAGAGCTTTGAGTCGCGCAGGATCCATTCCTGCTTTGATTTCCAACGGATTGAGCATTTCCACACCCGTGTCTACCACGTCGGGAAGCAAGGGCTCAATGAAACCGCAGGAATGCAGTTCTGTAACCATTCCTCTTTCATGTGCCCAATCCACTGCTTTTTTATGGTAGGGCTTGAGAAGCTCGCGATATAACGAGGGGGAAAAGAAGGGAGCACCCTTGTATCCCATGTCATCGTACCAGAAGATTCCGTCAAACTCGTAGCCTGCGTCCAGAATGCGTTGGCAAAGATCGAGCGAGGTTGTAAGATAAGTGTCGAACATATCGGTGATCCACTCAGGCTCCTCATACATGCCGACAAGGACGTTTTCCGTACCGACCATGTGTGAGTGCGTTACATCGAATCCGAACCAGACGACCAGTTGCAGGAAGCGTCCCTCCGCTTTCCAACGCGGATATTGCTCCTTCAAATAATCCCACGGTATGCGGTCCTCGTGATAGATGAGCATTTTTTGCTTGGCTTCTTCCCACTTTTCAGAAGTGTCGTAATAGGAGCAAACCGTTTCGGGAGTGGAATCAAGCTCATTGAAGGTTCTGCGCGTTTGTCCCCACGGAGTGGTTTCCAAACGGTATCTTTGTGTGGTTTCGAGAACCTTTTTTTCAAATCTGGGGGAGTTATCGGGACGGATACGGACAACCTTGTCATAACCGAAATAATCCTCCCAATCGACTCCTGCAGGCATTCCTTCCGCATACCAGCGATTGACTGTGCCTCTCCAGGCGGAGTCCACCATGGCGATGCGGTCAATTTCCTGTCGATGATAGGTTCGCAGAAGGCGTTCGCGCGTAGTCAACTCGGTCATGTTGATTTCTCCTTTTGGCGTGAGATTGTTTTGCGGATGCTTAAGCTTCTCGACAAAATGTAGCAGCGGCATCTGCGGCACTTGCCGCATCGGTCGTATAGCAATCCGCTCCTATTTTTTCACGGAATTCTTCGTTGACGGGAGCACCGCCGATCATGATTTTTACTTTGTCACGGATACCGGCTTCTTCAGCTTTTTGCACCACAGTTTCCATCACGGACATGGTGGTGGTAAGCAACGCGGAGCAGCAGATGACCTGACATCCCTCGTCGATGGCGGTTTGCACGAACCTTTCGGCGGGAACGTCTACTCCAAGATCGATGACCTCAAGTCCCTTGCTCTCCAGCATCATGCGAACGAGGTTTTTTCCAATGTCATGAAGGTCGCCTTGCACCGTTCCGATGCATACCTTTCCTGTTGCCGTGATACCGTTTTCAACAAGATACGGCTTGAGCACGGAAACTCCTATATTCATAGCTCTTGCCGCGACCAGAACCTCGGGAACGTATACTTCATTGTTTTTGAATTTTTCTCCGATGATGCTCATGCCGCCAAGCAATCCCTCGTTAAGAATATCTGTAGGATCACATCCCTCCGCGATGGCTTTTTCAACAAGCTCCTTGACAAGCTTGGCTTTTCCTTTTTGAAGGTTTTCGGACATTTCATTTAAGATGCTCATAATTTTTTCTCCTAATTGCTTTTGATTTTGTATTGACATTTGTTGTGTACGGTATTGGTGAGGTGTCATGCCGGTATGGGCACGGAATGCATGATAGAACGAGGGGAGATCTCGCAGACCGCAGCATTCAACGATTCTGTCGACTGTCATGGTTGTATCCTTGAGAAGCTCGCATGCACGGGACAGGCGAAGATTGCGGAGATATTCCGAAAAGCTCTCACCCGTCATCTTCTTAAACAAACGGCTGAGATAAGACTGACTGACGTAAAGTCCGGAGGCGATCCGTTCAAGTGTCAGATTTCCGTCTCCGATGCCGTTCGAAACCGCTTGCATGGCAGCTGTGGCGATTTCCCGTTCCTTTTGCGGAAGATCGGGTGCGTTTTTGATAGCTTTGCCGACGTATCTGGAAAGCGTGATCAAAAGCAGTGTCAGATGTGCAAGCAAAGCACTTTCCCAATCCGCAGAGCGGTTAGCAAGTTCATTTCGGATTGCTTCCAACAATTCCAAGGTTGTCTTTTGTGTTGTTGCATTGAGCATCGCGTATGACGGAAGAATTCCGTCACCGAAAATGCCGTAACAGTAGTGAGCATTTTCCGTATCGGAGATGCTGCTCGAAAGAAGGCGAGAGGGATCAAATACAAGACGAACAATTTCAAGCTCCTCCGTCGGCTCTGTGCTTACATACCCGTGTCGGAAGCCCGGAGGAATCATGTAAACATCCCCCGCCTTGCAGGGAATCTCCCCGGAATTGAGCCTTTGAACGCCGATTCCCCGGGTTACGATTGAAATCTCGGGATAGGGGCAACCGACCAAGTGCTGATCGCTGTCACCGAACGGCAATTTTTCAGTCAAAACGGATAACGCAATTCCGTTTGAGAGAAATTCCTTTTCCCACATGGGGTATACCTCCCTGTTTCTTTGCTGATCTTTTTAAGAGTGCAGGTTGTGGTGGAAGCCGCCCTCGCGGCAAAGATCCGACAGTGCCCGTTCCCTGTTAAAGGCGAGCATCTGAATTCCCTTATCTACGGTGGCGCGGTAGATCTTTTCCATATCATTGTACTGCGGCTGTGTCAGATTGATTGCGTAAAGCCCGTTCATCTGAACCAGATCCTCGATATAATGGTCGCCGCGACCGCAGAAGTGAATTGCGCCGCCACCGAAGTGATCCAGCAGCTTTTGATCGTACGGGACAGAGAATTCGCGGTAAAGCTCGGGGGAAAGGTTCATGGCGCTGTCATTTCGAATGAGAATGCTTCCGCGATGACAGAGAAATGACCAGTGTGGGTTGAAGTCCGCTTTTGGAGGGAACAGGCTGTTCCAACGCTCCATGAAAGCAATATAAGTATCGGTGATGAGAGAAAAAAGAGCATGGACGAGATCGGGATCGTCGTACATTGCGTAAAACATCTCTTCTCCGAAGAGAAGCTCGCAAATATCCAGCGGTCCTTGCAGGTCGGGGTGATACACCGTGACGTATTTTGAAATGTTTGGATATCCCGAAAAAAGATCCCGACAGATTTCACCGAATTCAAACACCTTTTTTCCAAAGCCGTTTTCAAGATTGGGAATGCCGTTTTCGACAAGACGCTTCATCGCTTCAATCCCACCCAAGGTGCGTGTGGTGGGGAGTATGTTGCTTTCATAGGGCATGATGAAGATCTCGGCTCCAAAGAGGGAAGAGAGGATGCCTGTTCCCCAATTGGCTCTGACGCAGAGATTGTGATGGGAGGATGCGAGTGACTCCGAAACGCCTGCAAGCTCCTTTTGGAGCATCAGATCAAAATCGGAAATGGCATCGTTGATATTGATTTTTGGAAGGGGAACGGTTGGATCGGAGCACTTTTTTCTGCACGGAGAAAAAATATCTCCCGTAAAACGGTGATACAGAAACTCTTCCCACTGCTTGTGGAAATCCTCTTCGGTGGTGGGATCGATTCGTTGTTCGATATCATCAAGAAGTGAAAGTGTCGTTGTACTTGGTGTCAACATATCGGTTCTCCTTTCCGGGGGTTGCCATCATTATAACAGAGAAAATCAACGGTTGTAAATAGGGTGTTCTTGTTTTTTTGAGCGAAGGGAGCGAATGAAAACCCAAAGGGGAACGGATCACTGCTTTTTTTGTTCCGCTCGCAAGGTGCTGGGAGATGTTCCTCTGTATTTTTTGAGCATCCGATAAAAATCCGTGGGGGACGCAAACCCGATACGATTGGAAATGACACTGACGGGGAGATTGGTTCCGAGCAAAAGCTCTTCCCCTGCTCGCAGCCGAAGCTCATTGCGAAAGGCGATGGGGGGTATTCCGTAAACCGATGCAAAGCTGCGCCTGAGTTGGCTTTCACTCAGATGAAATCGGTCGGAAAGCGATTGGGACGTTTCGTTTTCGGTGTAGTGCAAAGAGAGATATTCCGCAAGACGTACAGCAGTGCTTGTATCGTATCGGGGGCAGATGCTTAATAGATAACTGTCATCCCGAACACTTTCCAGGAGCATGGTGCAAAGACGCAAAACGGCGGCATAGTCGCTGTAGACGTTGCGAAAGGATGGATCAAAGATGGCACGGATCAAGCTGTCGTGCGCGCTTTCCTTGAGATTGCGAAGTGCGGTTGGAATCATATAAGAGATGCGCTTTATTTCCTCACGGGGAATTTTTGCAAATACAGAAAGGAGTTCCTCCAATGAATCTGCTGAAATGTAGACAAAGCGAAACATACACGGCTCATCAAGGTGAAGAGAGCGTGAGTAATGTCGCTTCCCGGGAGGAATGAAAATCAAGTCACCTTGGGTGACTGAGGCAAATTCTCCGTCAGCGATAAAAAGCCCTTCGCCCGATTCGCATACTCCAAGCTCATATCGGGTGTGAAAGTGAAGCTTGGGAAAATCCTCGCAAAATGGAAGGAGGATGCTTTGACGGTCACGGTAAATGATCACCTCGGGAGAGGTCGGTAATGCCTCAAAGACGGTTACGTAACCCTCTTGTTCCTTTGATGCGCGTTTTTGCATGATGAATGCGTGTTCCTCCTATGGAAGTTTTTGAAAATAGCTGTTATAATCATTATAGCATAAAAGTTTTTTTTTGCAATACTGAAAAGGAGAAATACGATGCTGATTTTAAATGCGCGGAATCTGTCGGTGTCCGTTGATTTTCCCTTGGGGAGAATTACATCGGTTTTACTTGGCGAAAAAGAAAGGATTTGCGGTGATTCCCCTTTGTTTTCTTTGTGCTTAAGGGACATTGAGGGGAAGGAGTATCGGCTGTCCTCCGCAGATGCATGTGAATGCGAGTTATTCGAAAAAGGAGCGCGTTATACGGGATTTTTGGGGGGAGACGGAAGAAGATACTCGCTTTCGGTCGATGTTTTCGCAGAGGTTGTATCGGGAGAAATTACGTGGAAGCTTTCTGCCAAGAACCTTGAGAATGGTTTTTTGATTGAATGGATCGATTTCCCCACGGTGACACTTCCCATGCTGGAAGAAAACAACTCTCATGGTGACGGCGGTCAGATTCTTTTCCCTTACAATGAAGGTGCTTTGGTCAGCAATTGGGAGAAGCGTCGGGATTCGTGGTTTGGCTACGAAGAGCCCGTATATCCTTCCAAGGGAAGCTTTGCCGTTTTCCCCAATATGGTGCAATCACAGTTTATTTCTTACCATTGGGAGGATTTCGGCATTTATATGGGAGCGCACGATCCCTCAAGAGGTGTCAAGGGAATCGATTTCTGTGAAAAGGATGGCGCGATCCTGATTCGTTTTCGCCTATGGTGCGGAGGAGATTTCGGAGCGGGATATGAAATGGACTTTCCCATCGTATGGTCCTCTGTGGGAAACGCATGGCAGAGCGCTGCGGAACGTTATCGAACGTGGTTTGAAGCGCATCCACCCAAAGCTCTTTCCCGTGTGCGGGACACACACAATCTGCCTGCATGGTACGAGGATTCTCCCTTGGTGATCACGTATCCTGTCCGCGGATTGCACGACACCGACAACATGATCCCCAACCGTATGTATCCCTACATCAATGTTCTTCCCACCGTGGGGAAGCTGAAGGATCGCGTTGGTGGACGGATCATGGTTCTTTTGATGCACTGGGAAGGAACAGCACCGTGGGCGCCGCCCTTTGTGTACCCTCCGTACGGCGGTGAGAACGAACTTTTGAAATTGGCGGATGCTTTGCACAGAGAAGGAGATCTGCTTGGGGTGTACTGCTCCGGCTTCGGATATACGTTGCAGAGCAATCTCGTATCCGAATACAACCGTGAGGAGGAGTACCGTGCCCAAAATCTGGAAAGCGGAATGTGTGCCTCTCCATCGGATCGCGTGGAGATCAGCCGTATTTGCACAGCACAACGCAAGGGTTACGACATTTGCCCCGCTTCGGATACGGGAAGGAAGTTGCTTGATAAAGCTTACACCCCTCTTTTTGAAAGCGGTCTTGATTATGCCCAAATTTTGGATCAGAATCACGGAGGGGGACAGTATTTTTGTTACAGCCGTCATCACGGACATCCGCCTGCTCCCGGTGCATGGATGACCGAATGCATGCAATCTATGCTCGGAGAGTGGAACGAACAGGCAAAGGGCATGCTGTTTGGCTGTGAATCCGCAGCGGCAGAGCCTTTTATCGGCAATCTTCGTTTCAGTGATAATCGCTATGAATTGAATTATCATATTGGAAAGGCTGTTCCGCTCTACTCTTATATTTATCATGAATATGCGCGCAATTTTATGGGGAATCAGGTGTGTTCTCCTTTTGACGAAACCATGGATGAAAGTCTTCTTTACCGCATCGCATATTCCTTTGCGGCGGGCGACAGCATGACATTGGTACTCAATCAGGATGGATGTCCCATGTCGCGTTGGGGGGATCTGAAGACCGATCATGTTCCCGATGGAGAACGTATATTGACCTTGGTTGCCAATCTCTCACGCTTGTACCGTGAGAAGGCAAAGGAATACCTTTTTGACGGACGGATGGTGATGCCGCCGTGTTTTGCATCGGATACCGTGGTTTTGAAGCGAAAATTCGGAGATTGTCAGGGAGATTGCATTCTTCCTGCGGTATGTATGACTGCATGGGAAGGACATGATCATTCTCGTGCGTGTGTTCTTGTCAATCCGACGGAAACGGAAAGGGAATGTATCCTTGACGGTAAGCGCATAAAGATTCCCGCATTGGACGGAGTGCTTGTCAAGCTGATGTGATTCAAACAGAAAAGATATAAAAAAAGGGGGTGAGTCAAATGCGAAAACGCATTTGTTACTCACCCCGTCGTTTTTGCTTTGCGGCTTCGCGCCTTAGTTTCGCCCGTTGATTGATGATATTTTGAGATTTTTCAAGCGAAAACCGCAAATTCCGCGGCACGCAAAAGCCTACCGTCGGCTTTTGCGCGCGGGGGCTTCGTCAG
>JAZSMX010000118.1:0-2968 GCA_045536125.1 Eubacteriales bacterium
ACATGCCGGCAAACGAATGGACGCATATCAAGTTTGTCCTTGACCTTGAGGATCCCTCTTACCGCCTCTACGTCAACGGTGTGCTGTACGGTTCTTATGATGACATGAAGTGTATGTACAGTGACGGCGGCTATAAAACAAACAGCAACCCGAAGAATATTGTGGCAACGGGGGACAATTTGATCATCGCGAAGGTCAATAAGATGGACGGAGTCGATCCGTCGCCTTACAAAAAGGCATCGGATGCTAACGATTCCTATTCCAACACCAATTATATCGATATTGACAATATCTATTTGGAGACCACAGATACGCTGCCTCCCATCGTTTTGCCTCCCGTCAATTCTACGGATACGTTCGAGGACTACAACGAAGGCGCAAGCATCAAGGATGCGCCTCAGTTCAGCCCGTCCAACACGGTCTACAGCAAGATGCTCTCCGAGACGGATGGGAATCAGTTCGTGCGCGTGCCCCTTGTTTATGACGGTACGGGTGAGAACAAGCTCGATACCGGCGGATATACGAACTACGATACTTCGGTGAAGCCGAAGCACGGTCTGATCAATGCGGAAGTCGGAAAGTACGTTGTCTTTGCGATGGATTACCGTCCTCACTGGGAGGATACGTACGCATCGAATACCATCGAAATTCAGCTCCACACCTTCAAGTTTGACGCACTCGTGGAAAACGGTGCGAGGTCGAAGGCCAGATCTGCTAACTCTTACGAGGCTTTGACCGAGGATCTGCAAGGAGCAAACGGTATCTTCTTCAAGCTCTTTGATATCAATCTCAAAACAGGTGAGCTGAGCGGACATACGGGCTCGTCTCTGAAGACAACGGGCGCTGCGGGACTGAAGCAGGATGAATGGAATCGCATTCACCTTGTATTCAACCGTGAGGATACGTCTTACTCTGTTTACGTCAACGGTGCACTTTACGGTACGCATGACGCAACCGCTTCGTTTGTAACCGGCTCGGATTGGACGTCCTATACCAAGGCATCCAATATTCAGATTGATCAAAACAGCTTCATTGCAGCAAAGGTGAATAAGACCGAGGGTTCCTTTGCGTTGGCTGCGGCTGCGGATGAACGCTATTCCAACGTCAACTATATCGACCTTGACAATCTGTCTCTTGCCTCCGGAACCGAGAAGGACGTGACAGTGCTTGCTCCGGAAAACGAGGAAGGCTTGGCATTGATGTACGTTGAAATCAACGGCATGAAGGTAGAGAATAAAAACCTCTATTTGCCGAAGGATATCGAATACACGGTAGCCTATTTCGATCCCTCTACCGTCGATTACTCCGAGATCATTTCCACCGAAACAAAATCTTCCATCCGTCTTTCCACTCCCGCAGGTCTTCGCTTTGCAACAAAGATTATAAACCGTGAAGCACTGGATGAGCTCTTCCTCTTGAAGGGGGATGTTTACAGCGACGTGGAGATGGGTACTTTGATCGTTCCCGATACTTATGTTGCGGACATCGACTTCACGGTAGATTCGCTGAAGGCGGTAGGAAGAAAGTACCTGACGGTCGAGGCTCATCACGGACATTACTTCTCGGTTGACAGCGATCCCGCGACCACACACTACGTCGGTTCGATCGTCAATCTCAAGGCGTCCAGTATCGCACGCACCTTCGCCGCAACGAGCTACATCAAGATTACGCTCTGGGGCGGACAGGAATACTACTACTATTCCGGAAATTCGCATACTGCGAGCGTAAAGGTGATTGCCGAGAAGGCACTGAATGACCAGAGCAGAGTCTGGGGCGACTTTGACCGTGCGATTCTTGAACAGTACGCTGCCGGCAAAACGATTGACGAGCTCATCAAGGAGGACATGAAGGGACTCAACGTCCTGGCATTCGGCGACAGCCTCTTTGGAGGTACGATCGGATATGACCAATCCACCCAGTGGGTAAACAAGCTCGGCGTTGACAACGAGTGGAATCTGACCAATCTCGGCATCGGAAGCATGACGGTTTCCCACACCTCCCGCAACAACGTGTCAGAGTATGGCAACAAGAACTCCATGTATGACTGGATGTTCAACGGAAAGAACGACTTCCGTTGGAATTCCATCGCAACGCCCTCCGGCACCAATCCCTTCTTCAAGACAGGAACCTGCACGGACAATAAGGAAGACGTTGAACTGATCATCCTTGAGGGTGGCTGCAACGACTACGGTACTGCCATCTCCGCACCCTTGGGAACGATTGATTCTCACGATCCCGGCACCTTCCTCGGCGCTTGGAACTGTATCACGGAAAGACTTCTTGAGGAATATCCCAACGCGACCATTGTGTTCTTGACTACGTGGAGACTTCCTCCGCAGACGAGAACCGATGACACGTTGACCTCGGTAGAATTCTCCGAGAGTGTGATTACGCTGTACAACGAGGTTTACGCCTCCAACGACCGCATTGCTCTGATTGACGCAGGAAATCCCGCCGTTTCCGGTGTGGATATGCTGGATGACGATTGGAGAACCGAATACTCCACTGACTCCTATCACCTCAAGGATACGGGTATGGCGATCATGGCGGATCACATGCTGCCGCTCCTTTGGGAGATCGTTATGAAAAACCGCGAAGCAAACTAAGGAGGAAACATGCATGAAAATTTATGAACAACCGATCATCACTTTGATACCTCTTGCAAGCGAAGATATTCTGACGATTTCCGACCCCGGTGTAGACGATCCGGGCTGGGACGATCTCACGTTTTGATCCGTCGCTCTTCCTTGAGGATGGATACAAAGAAGGTTCTTTCTGACAGCGAAGCTCCCCTGCGGAGCTTCCGTTCAGAAGATGTGTAAGAACAAAGGGGGTGAGTCAAATGCGAAAACGCATTTGTTACTCACCCCCGTCGTTTTTGCTTTGCGGCGAAATGCCGCAATTTTCGCCCGTTGATTGATGATATTTTGAGATTTTTCAAGCGAAAACCGCAAATTCCGCGGCACGC
>JAZSMX010000133.1:0-4194 GCA_045536125.1 Eubacteriales bacterium
CGTTCGTTCTCGAAAACTGCGGCATTGATCCGAACGAGTACAGCGGCTTTGCCTTTGGTATGGGCATTGAGCGCGTTGCAATGACCAAATACGGCATCGACGACATCCGTCTGTTCTACGAAAACGACGAGCGTTTCCTCGAGCAATTCTGATAGGAGGAGCAAATTATGAATCTTTCAAGAAATTGGCTTTCCGATTTCGTCAATACAGACGGGATCGATCATAAAACGTACTGCGACAAGCTCACCATCACAGGCTCCAAGGTAGAGGGCTACGAGGTATTGGGCGACGATATCGAAAACGTTGTGGTGGCAAAAATCACCCACATGGAAAAGCATCCCGACTCGGATCATCTCTGGATCTGCCGTGTGGATGCGGGCGACGTGTTCGGTCACGATATTCAAATCGTGACGGGCGCGCAAAACATCTTTGAGGGAGCACTTGTTCCCGCAGCGCTCCCCGTAGCAAAGCTTCCCGGAGACGTTGTGATCAAGGCGGGCAAGCTTCGCGGCGTGGAATCCAACGGAATGCTCTGCTCAATGGGTGAATTGAAGCTGACACCCCATGAATGCCCCGGCAAGGAAGAAAACGGCATCCTCATTCTGGACGAGGATTGCAAGGATCGCCTCGGCGATGACATCCGCGACGTTCTGATGCTCAGAGACACCGCGGTAGAATTTGAGATTACCTCCAACCGTCCAGACTGTCTTTCCGTCATCGGACTGGCGCGGGAGACGGCAGTTTCCTTCGATCTGCCCCTAACGGTTCCCACACCGAGTGTAAAGGGTGCCGGCGACGGAGACAAAATTGAAAACTATCTCGGCGTGAAAATCTCCGCGCCCGACCTCTGCTACCGTTACTGTGCAAGAGTGGTCAAGAACGTAAAGATCGCCCCCTCTCCCCTTTGGATGCGGATGCGTCTGCGCGCCTCCGGTGTGCGCCCCATCAATAACATCGTCGACATCACAAACTACGTGATGCTGGAATACGGTCAGCCCATGCATGCGTTTGACTACAAATCTCTTGACGGCTCTGCAATCGACGTTCGCCGTGCTGCTGACGGTGAGGCGTTCCGTTCTCTTGACGATATCGATCATACGTTGGATTCCTCCATGCTCGTCATTGCGGACGCGAAGAAGGCATGCGCGTTGGCAGGTGTCATGGGAGGCGCCAACTCCGAAATTGAGAATGATACGGCAACCGTCGTCTTTGAATCCGCTTGCTTCAACGGTGCCTCCGTTCGTGTCACGGCAAAGAAAAACGGCATGCGTACCGAATCCTCTGCCCGTTTTGAAAAAGGGCTGGATCCCGAAAACTGTCTTGCTGGGCTTGAGCGCGCTTGTGAGCTTGTGGAGCTTCTGGGCGCGGGCGACGTTGTGGACGGCATCATTGACGTTTATCCCACAAAGTCCGCACAGACCGTGCTTGATTTCACCCCCGACCGCTACAACGAATTTCTCGGCATGTCCATTCCTCACGAGCACATGAAGAAGACACTTGAGGGACTTGGCTGTCGTATTGAAGACGGCAAAATCTACGTTCCTTCCTGGAGAGCGGATCTCGGTTGCATGAACGATATCGCGGAGGAGGTATGCCGCATTTACGGCTACGATAAGATCGAGACCTCCTACATGAACGCGGAAACCACCCTCGGTGGAAGAAACGATAAGCAGATATTCGAATTGAACACGGAGGCTGCCATGGTTGGTATGGGCATTTCCCAGATCCACACCTTCTCCTTCATCAGCCCCAAATACTACGATAAGATCCGCATGCCCGAGGACAGTCCGCTTCGCCGCTCCGTTGTCATCTCCAATCCTCTGGGCGAGGATACCAGCGTCATGCGTACCACCGCCCTCCCCTCCATGATGGAAACACTGGCACGCAACAGCAACTTCAACAATGAAAACGTTCGTCTTTTCGAGATTGCAAGCATTTATCTGCCAAGCGATGATCCCACCGCTCTCCCCACCGAGAAAAAGGTGCTGACCGTCGGTGCGTACGGAGGCTTTGATTTCTATGCACTCAAGGGCGTTTGCGAAAATATCCTTCACCTCGCGGGCATTCAGAACGCGACCTACACCGCAGACAGTGAGGAACGCGCTTACCATCCCGGAAGATGCGCAAGGATTTTTGCGGAGGACGGCACACTCCTCGGCATTCTCGGGCAGGCACATCCGCTCATGACAGAAAATTACGGAATGAGTATGCCCGTTTACGTGGCAGAGCTTGCATTCGACGAAATCTACGCGACATCCAACACCAAAAAAGCATACAAGCCGCTTCCCAAATACCCTGCTACCACCCGTGACTTCTCCTTCGTTTGCGACGAAGACATGGAGGTGGGCACGATCGAGGGGGTTATGCAGAAGGCGGGCGGAAAGCTGGTCGAAAACGTTGCACTCTTCGATATTTATCGCGGTCCTCAGCTCGGCGAAGGTAAAAAATCCGTTTCTTTGCGTGTGACGCTCCGCGCAGCCGACCGCACGTTGACGGTAGAGGAAGCTGACAAGGTCACAAAGAAGATGCTGAGCGATCTGAAATTCAAGATGGGACTTGAACTTAGGAACTGAAAAAGAGGGAGCGGATATGAGAAGAATTGATGCAAACTTTTTCCCCGGCTGGGTGCGAAAATCCATTTCCTTTACCATCGATGACGGCAACATCGAAATGGACGAAAAATTTCTCTCCATCGTAAAACCCGCGGGGATCAAAGGCAGCTTTAACCTCTGTACCCCCTTAAAAAGAGCAATGACCGATGAGGATTACCGTGCCTTTTATCGGGGCTATGAAATCACCGATCACTGTCACAGACACCCTCATCCCTTCAGCAAGCTACACAACCCTACCATTGCCACCGTTCCGTTCGATGAAGAAACCGCGGACAAATCCATGGCATATCCCACGGAGGAAGAAGGATTTTACCGTTTCTTCACTCGCAATTGGAATTACTATATTGCGACGGATGAAAAATACATGGAATACGTGGACGTTTGCAAAAAGGAATTGGAAAGAGTGTTTGGAAAGAATACCGTCAAGGACTTCGTCTGGCCCTTTGGGGAACAACCGAATGAGCACGTAATGCAAGCGCTGATCGATTACGGCTTCCGTTCCATCCGTGCCACGGGCGACATTGAGGATTCTACGGGCTTTGCCCTTCCCCATGACCGCATGCACTGGTCCTACAACGCTCATGATACAAGCCTTCTCAAGATTGCCGCGCTTTACGAAAGCATCCCTGATGACGGAGAATTGAAATTTTTCTGCTTCGGTGTTCACTCCATCGATTTTGAACGAAGCGGAACGTGGGGAGATCTTGTTGAGTTCTGTGATCGCTTCGGAACTCGCACGGACTTTTACTACGCTTCTGTCGGAGATATTTTCGATTACGAGGATGCCGTTAAAGCACTCCGTGTGACGGAATCGTCGGTCACCAACGATTCCGAGATCGACCTTTATATCACCGTGGACGGAAAAAGGCGTGTTCTTTGCGCCCATTCCTCCCTCGATCTCTCATAAAAGAGAGGGGTGCTGTCTCAAAATGCATTTGAGGCAGCACCTCCTCTTTTTCATCGACGAAAGATCAATTTATTTTCAAAAATCCGAAAAAAGTTCGTCTTCGGTTTAAAAAAGCGTGGTATAATACATTTCGAAAAACAACCAAAAAGAGGAATTGGAAGTCTTATGAAAAAATTCTTCAGAAAAATCGGAAATGCGTTTGCGCGGATGATGTACGGAAGATACGGAACGGATGAATTCAGCTTCGTTTTGATGCTGTTCGCACTTGTCCTCGTTCTCCTGTCCTATATCCCCACGGTCGGCTGGATATTTTCCATTCTTTCCTTGACTGTCATGCTCTTTTCAGTCTTTCGCACCTTTTCAAAAAACATTCCCCGTCGCAGACGGGAATTGGAACGCTATCTCAGGATCAAGCATGCACCGCAAAAGGCAAGACAGCTTCGCAAAAACAAGAAGCGGGATAAAAAAACGCATCTGTATTTCAAATGCCCCGACTGCAAAGCGGTTTTAAGAGTTCCCAGAGGGAAAGGTGAGATCCTTGTCACCTGCCCACGTTGCGGAACAAAAACGCCAAAGAAAACCTAAGCTCGCACGTCAGGGGCTGTCACATTTGACGAGAACGAAAAAGCCCGTGGAGAAAAGAAAAAAGTCCCGTTTTCCGGTAAAATCAGAAAA
>JAZSMX010000039.1:0-2841 GCA_045536125.1 Eubacteriales bacterium
CATGTCACGAGGGCTTCTATTTCGACTCATGGGATGAATATTTTGATTACGACAAGTGGATCAGCGTATTCGAGCGAACGGGAATTGATCCTGCGTTTTATGCCAACCGCCAATTCGGGCTTGACGAGGTGCTTCCGTGGGATATCATTGATTGCGGTGTCACTAAAGAATTCTTCCTTCGAGAGCGCAAAAATGCCTACGCGGAGACAACCACACCGAACTGTCGCGAAAAGTGCTCCGCATGCGGTGCCAACAAGCTTGGCGGAGTCCGTGCGGTTTGCCCCGGTTGCGACACACCGAGCGCCACTGTCTCAGAGCCCTCTTCGATCACCCTCCCCACAAAAAAGAAAGAGGACTGGAAGCCCTTGGAGTCCTTCAAATCCATCCGTATCAAATTCAGAAAGGTCGGAGATCTTCAATACATATCTCACCTTGATCTGCAACGCACCTTTGCCCGTGTGTTGGTACGCGCAGGGCTTCCGATGTGGTACACACAAGGCTATAACCCTCATGCCAAGGTGATCTTCGGGCTTCCCCTATCCGTCGGAACGGAAAGCGAATGCGAGCTGATTGATCTCCGCGTCGACCGCGACATTACGGGTGACGAGGTCAAAGCACTTCTCAATCAACATCTTACCGAGGAAATGCAAGTGCTTGATGCTTACGAGCCTACCTCAAAATTCAACGAGATCGCTTGGGCAAAATACCGAATGGAAATCGTTACCGAGGGTGCGGACGCTTCTTGCGCGGAACGCTTGCAGGCGCTCTTCTCCACAGCTCCTCTGACAGTCAAAAAGAAAACGAAATCGGGAGAAAAAGAGATGGATATTATCCCCCTCATCCGCAATGTGCGCGTGACCTCTCCAAAGGGCGGTACTCTCTTACTTGAAACGACGCTGGCGGCAGGAAACACAGAGCATCTCAATCCCGAATTGCTGATCGGGGCAGCACGCGAGCATTGCCGTATCCTTACGGGAAATCCCGCGACCGAGAGCTACTCCATTTTACGCACCAACGTCTATTTCGAAGACGGTGTCACAGAGTTCAGATAACATCAACCGAGGATATACAACATGATTGAAACAAACGTTCACCTTTTCGGCGGCGGATATGAAGCCGATCTCTCCACCGCGCGCGGCGGCACCTGCTTTCGTCTCTATCACCGTCCTACGGGAGCTGATATTCTTCGAACCCCACAAAACGAAGAACACTTGAATGAAAACGTATATCTGTTCGGAAATCCGCTTCTTTTCCCTCCCAACCGCATTTTAGGCGCGATCTTTCTCTTTGACGGACGCACCTACACGCTTCCTCTCAATGAGCCTTCGACAGGCTGCCACGTGCACGGAGCGCTTTATCGCATGCCGTTTGAAATTGAGGAGCTGACCGATGCCAGGGTGCGTCTTTCCTACCGCGCCGGGTGTGGCGAATACATCGGATTTCCGCATGCATTCACCTTTGTAAGGGAATATTGGCTTGATGACGGGGGGCTTCATGAAAAGGACACCGTCACAAACGAAAGCAATGAGCGTATGCCGTTTCTTCTGGCATATCATACAACCTTCAACCTTGCCCCTCTTCCCAACTCCCGTCCCGAGGACACCCGTGTGCGCCTGAAGGTAGGACGTGAGGAGATGAGAAACGAAAGGTTTATTCCCACAGGGGTTTTTCGCGATCCCGCAGAACGCGAAAACGCATTCAGCAAAGGAACATATGCCCCACACGGAACGCATCTTTCCGCTTTTTACGAATGTGCGGATACAATGGTTTTGACAGATACGAAAAACGGAGTTTCCATCCTTTACGAGGGAGATGCACAGTTCATTTACCGCATGCTGTTTGCAAGCTCCGACGGAGGGTTCTTCGTGTGTGAGCCTCAGACAACGGCAATCGATTGCTTCCATTTGGAAAAGAATGCCACGGAGTACGGATTGAACGTTATCCTCCCCGGAGAAAGTAAAACGTACACTACGCGAATCTTTGTACAATAAAATCAACACAAGAGACAGTGTCAATCGTTCAAAGCGCTTGACACTGTCTCTTGTGTTGTAAATCCGACGGTATAAAAAACACCGAAAAATCCAGCGCCCTCACGTCGGGAAAAATTTGATTCCCTGATAAGAATTGCGCAAAAACAAAAGCTTATCCACGTCATTGATCACCGTTGTTTTCTTGATGCTCCAAAGAGGTGCCAGCAAATCCTCCCCCATCCCGTCTCCCGTAAGACGCGCCACCACGGTTTGTGGCGGCAGCAGCTCCAGGGCATCCGCAACAAGGCGGATGTAACGTTCGCGCTCCAATGGGACGTATTCGCCTCTTTCATACATTTCGGCAAGAGGTGTATTGCGAAGAACGTGAAGCAAGTGAATCTTGACTTCGTCGGGACGGAGTATTGCCATGTCTTTGACCGTTTGCATCATCCGTTCGTCGTCCTCACCGGGGAGTCCAAAAATAACATGCACACAAATCCGCAGCTTTTCCGACGCACAGCGAAGACGTTCGTAGCCCTCCAAAAAATCAAGATACGTGTGTCCTCGGTTGATCAACGCCGCCGTTTCGTCGGACGAGGATTGAAGCCCCAGCTCTATACAAAGATAGGTTCTTTCCGCAAGCTCCGCAAGATAGTCCACCACATCCGCATCAAGACAGTCAGCCCTTGTTGCAACGTGAAGACCTACGATCCCCTCCTCCTTGAGTGCCATTTCGAACTTTTCCTTCAGAACACTCACGGGTGCGTAGGTGTTGGTGTGTGCCTGAAAATAAGCAATGCACCTTGAAACGTCCCATTTTTTAGAATAAACCGCTTTTTGAAGTCGGATCTGCTCACTCACGGAAAGAGTT
>JAZSMX010000123.1:0-10678 GCA_045536125.1 Eubacteriales bacterium
GGGGGTGTATCAAATTGAGAATTTGAGACACTCCCTTGCTTATACAGTATTGGACGATTGATCGGATGAAGCACTGCACTTCCCGTTCGCTTTAGAAGCAAGCAAGACTAGGCGCACCGCAGAGGGCAAATTAGGGGGTGAGTCAAATGCGAAAACGCATTTGTTACTCACCCCCGTCGTTTTTGCTTTGCGGCGAAACGCCGCAATTTTCGCCCGTTGATTGATGATATTTTGAAATTTTTCAAGCGACAACCGCAAATTCCGCGGCACGCAAAAGCCTACCGTCGCCTTTTGCGCGCGGGGGCTTCGTCAGTGACTCAGCCCCAGATGCGCTCGAGGAGCAACGACGTATTGCGCCGCTTATAAAGTGAACCACTCCATCAACCGAAGTTGTAATTGGGAACAACCACCTTCCCCCCGGCCTTCGCCGACTCAACGATTGCCATGCAGGTCGCAACGGTCTTTGCGCCCTCGACGGCGGTCATCTGAACGGGAGTGCCGTTGAGAACGTGATCCGCAAAGACGTCGAACTCGTGGCATACGTTGTGGTTGTTGATGTCTACGGGGATGATCTCGGGCTCCTTCTTGACGTCGATACCGTCCTCACCGAGCGTCCAGAGCTGCATGGTGTCGGAGGTGTTGTCGCAAAGGATGGTTCCCTTCGTACCCCAAAGCTGGGTACGCATGGTGTAAGGACGCTTGCATCCCGTGGATACGAATACCTTACCCATCAGATCCTTGTTCCACTTCAGAAGCGCGACGGTCGAATCGTCGTAGGGAGCGTTGGGGAGCAGACGGTGCGTACCGTATGCAAAGACCTCTTCCACGTCACCGCCGAACCAACGGAGCAGATCCACTGCGTGGCAGCCGCCACCGATCACACCGTGACGGTTGGGATCAGCGCGCCATGCGTGCATGATCTTGAAGTAGTCGTGCGCGTACTCGGACTCCATATAATAAAGGTCACCGATCACACCGTCGTCCACCAGCTGCTTTGCCTTGACAAACGCGGGGGTAAAGCGGCAGATCTGACCGACCATGAAGACCGTGTTTGCCTTCTTTGCGGCTGCAACGATGGCGTCCAGATCCTCGCGAACGATCGCCAAGGGCTTCTCGCACATCACGTGCTTGCCTGCTGCGAGGAATGCCTCGGACATCTCGCGGTGGAGCTGGTCGGGGGTGATGATCAAAACTGCGTTCATCTCCTCAATCTTGAGAAGCTCCTTCCAGTCGGTAAATCTCTTCTCTTCGGGAATCCCGTACTCGTCGCCCTCCTTCTTGAGAGTTTCGGGGTTGATGTCGCAGATTGCGGCAACCTCGATATTTCTGTCAACAAGTCCTTTGAGGTGATGACGTCCCATTACGAGACCGATCACACCTACACACATCTTCTTTTCCATGGTCGATTCTCCTTTTCTTTTATTTGAACGGTATGCCATAACGGCACACTTCTACCCTTATGGTACAACAAAGCTTCTTTTTTTTCAATGCACAATCCGTCCTTTTTCTGTCACAATACGGTTATTTCGGAAGTATTGTGCAATTCAAGTGCGTCGTATGCCGAATTTTTCAAGAAGCAACGCCTCAAATCGCGCGTCGCTGATATTCTCCTCAATGTAGACAAGCGTCTCCCCCACGAACTCCTTGTAGTCGCGCCCGTTGATGGCATAGCGTCCCGTCTCGGTCTTGATCGCAAGCATCGGGGACTTGTGAAAGGGAGAGTCGGGATGCTTCTCACACCAGAAGGAGGGCATGACAAAATCGATCTCCGCCTGCTCTTCGAGGGTAAAGGAGTAGAAGGGACGCCAATCCCCCCCATGAAGATCGGACACCATCCAACCGCCCTCCGTGTGGCGGTCGAGACGAAAGCCCTCACCGAACTGTACCTGTTCCACCCCCTCAATGATCCGCAGAGGATACCTCGGCGCGCTCTGCCCGATGCCGACGTCGCAAAGGTAATCGCCCTCGGGGAGCGAGACGACCAATACACGGTGGCGGCGCATGGGGAGCGAGCTCTCCCCGCGCCAAAAGCGGGCAAGGTAGCTCTTCACCTCAAAACCGAGCGCGGAAAGGAGCGCGGCAAGCGCACCGTTCACCTCAAAGCAATAGCCGCCTCTGTGACGGGTGACGATCTTATCAAAGAGGGATTCTTTGTCAAGGGCGAGCGGAATCCCGTCCAGAATGTCTAAATTTTCGTACGGAATACGCGTCACGTGCGCGTATTGGAGCTTGTTCAAAAATGCCGCATCGTGGGAAACGTCATCGCGCGAGAGGCCCAAGCGTTCCAGGTAAGCATCGGTATTCATTGACCGTCCCCCAGCATAAAGCCCCTGATAAAATCACGGGTGAAGAGAACACCCGCTTCTCCAAGGCGTCCCTTCCATGTTGCGGAATGCGGCTCAATAGAGAGATCTCCGTTATATCCGCGCGCATAAAGCACGGCGAACACAGATCTCCACGCAATGTCGTCCATCCCTGCCGGCGGATCGTCCACGCTGCGATCTCCCGCATGCGTCGTGCCCTTGATGTGGAAGTGCGCCACGCGCTCTCCCCAATCGGAAAGCTCCCTGAGATAATCGTCATGTCGGTTGTAGGCATGCGAGGGATCGAACTTCAGATAGAGGTCGGGATTCTCACCGAGAATGACCTCCCATTGCTTGGGAGATACGATGAAGTTGTTCCAATTGCAGTTCTGGATCGCCACGCGGATGCCCTTTCCTTTGGCATGCTCGGTGAGCATTGCGAAGAACTCCAGCGCATTGGTGTAGTTTTTGTAAAGGCTGATACTCTCATCATAGTTGCAGCCGCAGACAAAGCTGCGTGCGCCAAGCTCCACAGCGGTGTCCATCAGACGCAAATACTGCTGTGCCTTTTCCGTGTCGATCCTTCCGTCCTTTTGCACATCGTGGTTCCAGCGTCCGATCGACGCGACCTCAATTCCCGTACGTGCGCGATCGGCACGAATCGCTTCGACGTTCTTGATCACCGATTCCGCCTCCCCTGCGTTGTTGCAGCACAGCTCAACGAAATCCAGCTCACACGCGCGTGCGAAATCAAAATCCTTTGCAAGATATCCCGAAGTCATTCCAAGCTTCATATGAATTCTCCTTTTTGTAAAAAAGTGAAAAAGCAACGGGAAAGAAGAAGGGGTTCCAAGCCATTCTCCTTTCCCGATATTTTTATTTCAGCACCGCAGAATTACTTTCCCGCCTTGACAGCCTCGAAGTCCTCCTCCACTTCTCGGGAGGGAGCTTTCGTGAGGAGCGAGACCAGCACAATGCAGATCGACGAGAAGAGGAATGCGGGGAGCAGCTCGTAGATGGCGAATGCGCCGCCCAACCCACTGATGACCAGCTTCCAGAGGAAGACCATTCCCGCGCCGCCGACCATGCCCGCAATAGCACCTGCCTGCGTGGTGCGCTTCCAGAACAGAGAGAAGAGCATCAAGGGACCGAAGGTCGCACCGAAGCCCGCCCATGCGAAGGACACGATCTTGAAGATCACGCTGTTCTCGTCCAATGCGATGATCATCGCGATGGCGGTGATCGCAAGCAACGTAATACGGGTGATGACCATGACCTGCTTGTCGGTCGCATTCTTCTTGACGAGTCCCTGGAAAATGTTCTTTGCGAATGCGGATGCGGCAATGAGAAGATAAGAGTCGGAGGAGCTGATCGTCGCCGCAAGGATTCCCGCCATGATAAAGCCGGCAATGATGGGAGGCAGCGAGGAGGTCGCCATCGTGATGAAGATATTCTCCGCGGAGGAGGAGGTCAGGTGCGCCGTCGGGAAGATCTGACGTCCGACGATGCCGATGAATACGGCAACCGCCAAAGAGATGACCACCCAGACCATCGCGATGCGTCTGGATCTCTTGAGCTCCTCCTCACGTCGGATCGCCATGAAGCGAAGAAGCACCTGGGGCATACCGAAGTAACCGAGTCCCCACGCAAGCATGGAGCAAATGGAGAGGATGCCGTAGGGCTTCGCCTCACCGAAGAGGGGCGCGTTTCCTTCCATCAGCTGCACGCCCGCGTCATTGAGCGCAGGATTGGCAAGCCCGAAGAAATCAAGGAAGCCGTCGATCTTGCCCGCGTTTTCAAACACGGCACCGATGCCGCCCGCACTGACAGTACCGATGGTCACGACCACACCGAGCGCCACGATCATCACAATGCTCTGCATGAAGTCGGAGGCACTCTCCGCCAAAAAGCCACCGAGGATGGTGTAAACAAGCACAAAGACCGCGCCGATGATCATCATCGGAACGTAAGGAAGACCGAAGAGCGTGGAGAAGAGCTTTCCGCAGGTCACAAGGCAGCTTGCCGCATAGACCGTGAAGAAGATGAGGATGAACGCCGCCGCAATGGTAAGGATCAGCTTGTTCTTCTCGCGGAAACGGTTGGAAAAAAATTCGGGAAGCGTGATGGCATTGTTGGCTCTCACGCTGTAGCGGCGCAGTCTCTTGGAGACAATGAGCCAGTTGAGGTACGTACCGATCGCAAGACCGATCGCCGTCCATGCCGCGTCGGCAAGACCGCACCAGTAAGCCAGACCGGGAAGTCCCATCAGAAGCCATCCGCTCATGTCGGATGCCTCCGCGCTCATCGCGGTCACCCAAGGGCCGAGGGAGCGTCCGCCGAGAAAGTAGGCGTCGGAGCTTTTGTTCGCTTTTTTTGCGTAGTAAATACCGATCCCGATGACAGCCGCCATATAGATCAGCATCGCAATCAAAATTTGAATAGATTCAGAAGTCATAAAACAGATTCCTTTCGCTTTTGTATACATGGTATTATAGCATACAAAGCTATTTTTGTAAAGGGCTTTTGATCATTTTTTTCAAGCCTTGCACACCTTTCCCATCCATGCATGCGCCTCCCCTTCGTTCCTACGCGGAAAAGCGCCTTGCCGTAGCGGCAAGCGCCGCCGCGAAAAATTCGTCGGTGTCAAAGCTGGAGCAGCCACCGCTCCCGGGGGAGGGCGGTGACGTTCCCACCGTCTCCTCCCACCGTCTCTCCGAAAGCCAGGTCGCGGCATGCGGGATAAACCGTCCCCCGTCGCGCTTCCATTGGTCGCATCCCCGAAAGCGCTCCACCCCCTCCAGCATTTCACGCAACAGAGCGGGGCTCGGGCGCAGCCTTAAAAAGACGCGTCGCGCGTTGATCTTGCGCTCCTTTCTCGGATACACACGCCAGAAGGCCTCAAAGCGCTCACTCGCCCCCTCCCCGTCCTTTTCCGCTTGCTCCCTCCCGTCCCCCCGTGGGGGGATATAGGGGGGATCAAAAGAGATCTCTTCTTCTTCGTTTCTCTTATTGTCTACACTTCTCTTCTCTTCTTCTTCGCTTTTCTTCTCTTCTCCTTTAAGGTTAGATATAATATTATTATATATATACGCGCGCGTCTCGCTCTCTTCCCTCTTTGCCGAAGAGAGAGACGCCTCTCTCCCCTCGTGCTCTCCCGACGTCTCCTTGGCGACCTCCTTGGCGCACGTCCTCGTACGCACGTCGTCCGCTCTCACGGCATGCGCCCTTGCGCCCTCCTCGTCGGGGGCGGGATAGACCGCCTTGCGAAACTTCAAGCTTTGATGCTTCTCCCAGGAGCAAAGGCGCAAATATCCCTTCTTTCCCACACAGTACCGCGCGATCAGTCCCACGCGCTCCAATTCGTCAAGCGCCTCTCGGACCGTGTCAAGCTCCAAGTCCTCGCGCAGAGGAAAAAGACGCCCGCGGATCACACGCGCGTTTGCCGTAAATCTGCCAAAATCGTCACAGCTCACGATCAGACGGTAAAAGAGGATCTCCGCGAAATCGCAAAGCTCCTCAAGCTCCTCGCTCTGACAAATCGTCTCCTTCAGTAATCGGTCTCCCATGTTCCCTCTCCTTTTACGCACCTACGACATTGCTGCTTTATTATACCACATTTTTACGTAAAAGTCAAGTGAAAACTCTGCAGTTTTTCGTTTTTGAGTAATTTGAACAAAAACACCGCCCCGAATGCGACCTGCATTCGGGGCGAAATCTCATTCCATTTTCACCGTCACCACGTGTCCATCAGCATCCTCAGTGAAATCCGGTCCAGGGGTCTCTGTATTTCCAATCCACGTCGGAATAAACGTCCGTCAAGTATTCTGCCGCCCCTGTCTTGCTTTTGAGGTCGGACTCGGGAATTTTCGTGCTCCCTGCGCGCCATCCGTCCTTGATTTCAAACGTCACCGAGGTGAGATTTGAGCAACCGTCAAACGCCCTCTTCGAAATCCCCTTCACACTTTCGGGAATCGTGATCGACGTCAATCCCTCACACCCGGAGAATGCCAAGGAAGCAATGCCCACGGTATCGGAACGCAAAGCAGCCTCGGTCAAAGCCTTATCCACCGCCACCACCCACTTGTCAACGTAGGAGATTCCGTTTTTCGTTTGGTATAATTTCGTACCGCAAAACGCCTCGCTTCCGACACTCATGACGCTCGCGGGAATCGTGATCGACGCAAGAGATTCGCAATCATAGAATGCGGCATTCCCGATCTCCGCAAGGACACTCTTCTTGTCAAACGTCACCGTAGAAAGGCTCGCGCATCCATAGAAGGCATTCGAACCGATGCTCTTAACACTCACGGGGATGATGACCGACGTAAGCTTATCGCACTCCTTGAACGCCCACGCCCCGATGCTCACCACCCTCTCGCCGTCGGGGGAAGCTGCGGGAATCACGATCTCCGTATCCGTACAGGTGCCGATGCCCGTCACCTCGCACGTGTTGTCACCAAGCGAGGTGTATTTCAAGTCTTCGCTCGGAGTAGGTGCGGGCTCTTCCGGCTCTTCCGGATCTTCCGGCTCTTCCGGATCGGAATCCGATTCACTCTCCGATTCACTTTCGGATTCACTTTCGGATTCGCTCTTTGACGTGCTCTCGCCCGACGCGTCTGCAGTGACTTGTTCGCCTTCCGCGGTGTCGCTCTCCGTCGGGAACAGGACGAAGTCTTCACCGCACGACGAGCACAGCATAGCGACCGTCAAAAGCAGTGCGATCAGCATCGTTGTTTTTTTCATAGCTTTTCTCCTGATCTCCGTATTAAAAAAAGGTGCTACCAATCATTATAGCACCTTTTTTACTCTTTTGCAATACTTTTTTCGTTTACTTCGCCGCGGGATACTCGTTTCCAAGCAGGTAGAGCGCGGGCTCGTCCTCTTCGATCTCGGGGAATCTTCCCATGGTAAGGTAGAATCGATTGTCCACGCGGTCATCGTTGACCTGGGAAACCTCCCCCACCAAAACTCTGCCGCCCTCTGCCCAGAACTTGTGGTACATCCCCGTCTGGATGCAAAGGCTCTCACCGGGAGAAAGACGCACGTGGCTTCCCGCCTTCACGGTGAAGTGACCTCCGTCCTTGTAGATGTCAACGTCCGTGTCGGCAAGTCCTCCCTCGGGGGTGGAATTGTAGACCTCAATGACAAGCTCTCCGCCGCCGCGGTTGATGATGTCCTCCGTCTTGCTCCAATGGAAATGGCAGGGCGTGATCTGCCCCTCGCCCACGAGAAGAATCTTCTCCGCGTAGGTCTTTTTGTATCTCTCATCGGTAAAATTTCCGTTGCGGATGGTAAAGAGAAGAAGCCCCAGATGCTCGTAATCTCCGTGACCGAAGTCGGTGATGTCCCAACCGAGCATGTTGTCTCTGATCTCGTCGTACTCGTGTCCCTTGTCATTCCAGTCCGCAGGTGACCAGAAGGCAAAGGGCGGAAGCTTGAAATTCATCTCGTCAAGGAATGCCACGGCATCCTTCATCAGTTCGTTGATCTTTGATCTTTTCATGTGTTTGTCCTTTCCAAGGTTAAAAATCCTCTAAGAGATTGCTCTTGACACACGCCCCGTCGGCAAGTCGCACCGTAGCGATCTCCCACGGGGAGAGCGTGATCTCGTAACGGCTTCCGAACAGGCAAAACGGCACCGTCACACGTTTTCCCTCGCGCTCCCTCAGCCGCAAGACCGAACCCACTCCGTCCTCCGCGCGCTTGAGCGCCATCAATTCGACGCCCTCCTTCCGCATAGAGAAGAAGCTCTTTTGCGAGGGGAGATCCCCCTCGTGATTGGATTCGGCAATGACCGTGGGAGGATTGCAAAACGCCTCTGCCTCCCGCCATGCGTCACCCGAAAAAAGAACGCGAATACCGCCCTCCACGATGCCGCGGTCAAGGATGTCGTAAACCCTTGCGAGATCGATCTCCTCGATCCGCAAATCTCCGTAAATGGGGCTGCGAAGGAGCGTCACGCCCAGCTTCCCTTCCTTCATGGAATAGGCAAACGCGGCGTTGGGGATCAAGGTCACACCCCCCGTGCGCACCCACGCGCCGAGCGGAAGGTCTCCCTTCGCGCCCCCTCTTTGTACGTCGCCTGCGGGCACGGCTGCCGTATGGACGTCGCTCTCCGTGTCGCATTCCAGCTTCAACACCGTGTGCGCCGCCTCCCAGTTGACGCGATAGCGCACGTCAAAATAGGGAGTGTCCCGATAAAAGCGATAGTAAATCTCAAGGCGCGCGTCCTCGCGGCGGTAAACGCCCCGGATCTCGCGCATCCAATGCCCCCTCTCCGTTACAGAGAAGCCAAGGAACTCAAAGCCTCCAAGAGAAGCTCCGTAGGAATCGATATTGAATGCCCACGTGTCACCGTCGTCGCGATAGACGTGCGGTGAGAGAAGTGTCCCCGACAGCCGCGTGCCGTCGCGCACGTCAAAGACCTCTTCGATCACGCCCTCGCTCGAAAAGCGCACGCGCAATCGGTCGGTGGAAATCAAGAAAGGATCGAACGCGGTGGCGTCTTCCACCTTCCCCCCCGTCTGTACCACGCGCAGCGCGCGGTATCCCATCGACGGAATCTCCACGGGAAAGAGGAATCGGGAGCGGAAGCGCGGAATCACGGATTTTTCACGCACCACCTGGGCTTCGATCCGCACCCCGTCGCCATCCTCCAGCGCGATCTCACCGTCGTACCAATCGAATTCATGCGCCCATTGCACCTCGGCTTCCACGTATCCCCGAAACGGCTCTCCCGAAAGGTTCCAGAGCACCGTGTTCCATGCCGTGTCGGGATTCTTCCCCGGTGTCCTGATTCTGCGCGTCACGCTCTGTAGCGCAAAATGCGTCAATTCGTCTGCCGTTGCCGTCGCGCGTCCCAGCATATTCTCCGCGTGCGGATACGCGTCCTTGATGCACGCGCCGCCGAGAATGTCGTGGAACTGATTGAAGAGAACGTCCTGCCACGCGCTCCGCAGCGTCGCGCGCTCGTCCCAATTTGCGATCTCGGTCGCCCTCTCCGCACGCAGCAGCGCATATTCGGCGACACGGTTGCGCCGCTTGATGTCGGAGTCGTTCGCGTAAGGTCCGAAGTCCCCCGTCAGAAGCTCCCCAAGGTATTCCCAGGTAGGCTCGTGCCCCTCAAAGAAGTCTTTCACAGTGGAAAAGAGTGCGTCCTCGCTCTCTCTGATCTCACCGATCGCGCGCTTCGTAGGCGCGCCTCCGTGATCGGTCACGCCAAACACGATCATCGCGTCCTTGTCCGTTTGGTGCTTTCGGACGCTCTCGCGCCAATCCTTTTCATACGCCGCCTCCGTGCGGTAGGCGCGCACGCGCGAGCCGTCTTGAGAGATCCAATCAAATAAGGGCTCGTCCAGAGTGACGTGATGCCGTTCGGGACGCACAAAGCAATAATTTTTGATGCCGCTGCCGCTAAGGATCTGCGGCAGCATCGGACTGTGCCCGAAGGAATCAATGTTGAAGACCGTCTCGGCACGCTTCCCAAACCGCTCCCACAGATAAAGCTGTCCGTAGAGCCCTTGGCGAACGTAGCTCTCCCCCGACGCGCTGTAGCAGTCGGGCTGAACCCACCAGCCCTCGGCAAGCTCCCACCGTCCCTCCCTGACTCTCTCCGCAATCTCCGCAAAAAGCGCGGGATCGGTTCTTCGGATCCACTCAAACACAGGGGGTGTCGCAAAGGAATAGACAAAATCAGGATCCTCCTTCATGCGGTCCAATGCCGACCGAAAGGTCGCGCGGATCGATGCCATCGCCTCGTCCCACGTCCAGAGCCATACGGGATCAAAATGCGTGTTCCCGATCATGGAATACTTCTTCATCTCTTTCCCTCCTTCGCCACAAGTCACACTCTTTTCGTCCATCTCTCTTTCCCCTCCATTATATTTCAAACCGCCCTGCCTTTCTTGTACGATTTCCACATCAACCATAACGATCGTAACCTTTTCAGTCTATTTTTCGTAGAATCGTCTCTTTTTTCAATGAATCCCCCCCTACAACAAAACCCACTTCCGCCTTGTTTGCACAAAAAAATACGAACACCAAGGTTTTTAAAGGGGTGGGGCTGTCACATTTGACGAGAACGAAAAAGCCCGTGGAGAAAAGAAAAAAGTCCCATATTTCCTCAAAACCGGAAAATGAGACAGTAATAGGTTGAATTCCTTCGGAATTCTCCAAAAATTACGGGCTAATTCTTGCGCCGAATTTGTACCCATCAAGAATTCGAACCAATCAGGCCTACAGCGTGCAATTTCCGCGTCTTGCGTCGTAGCTCACCTGGAAAAGTCCGCACTTTCCTGCGGCTCGCTCCGTCGAAATCCATCGAAAATTGCATTGCTGTAGGGTGTATGCAGTTTTGGGAGAGCAAACGGTTCGGA
>JAZSMX010000096.1:0-37307 GCA_045536125.1 Eubacteriales bacterium
GACTTCGGGGCTCGACGTACCTTTGTACGCCTCACGCCCCGAATTCGACGCTTCTCGCCTAAATCTGCCGAGCCCCTTGAGGGTGTCTCAAATTTTCAATTTGAGACACCCCCCATCGATTATACGGTGACAGCTTTGGAAAACTTCTGCTTCGCCTCGGTGACCTTCTTTTCCTCGGCAGCCTCTACCGTATACCAGGAGCGGCTCTTCATTTCACAAAACAGCCGATCCCCAAGACTTTGTTCGTCCGTCAAAAGCGCGGTAAGTGCACTTTTGACAACGGGTGTTGCCGCCTCAGAGCAAAAGGTGTTATAGGCGGAAGCGAGCATTTTTTCCGACATCAAAAGATCGGTAGCCCGCGTCTTGTCATCAAATACGTTGCAGCATTCCGTCATATTCCTTCTCCCTTACTTCAAATTTGCGTAAAGCTCATCAAAATGTCTTTGGTGTGAGCGAGCCATCTGCTCATACAGATCCTTCAAGCTTGTATCATTGCAATCCTTGGCATACGCACAATACTTCGCGCATACGGTCTGCTCCATCGTCAGAAGGTCCGAAATCGCGGACAGCTCCTTGCTTGTAATCATTGCCATGAGTCTCCCCCTCTTCAGCGAATATGCTTCTTCATATCCTCTGCATTTTTTTCTTCAAACCGACATACGTCTCTTGCAAGTCGCAAAGAGCTTTCCGAGGCGGAAGAATTTTCCGCTTCTCTAAGCACCCGTTGCAATTCCATCATTCCCTCGGTTTCACGTTTGATCATCAGCTCCGCAATGCGGCAAGTGCTGTGATCACGTACAGTATCCCTGAGCGCACTCCATTTTTGAGACATCTTCTCAAGAAAGCCATCCTCCTTCGGAGTCACGCCTTCCTCCGCAAGCAATTTTGCCGCGCGAGATGCAAACGCCTCGTAAGCACTCAGTGCCACTGTCATATCGCTTTTGAGAGCTTCGTCGCGCACGCGCGGCATCAGGCACAAAATGGCTTCCTCCGCCGCCTTCACGCTTTGATAGCTCGCCTGCAAAAGCGTCTCGGTTTGCATTGTTTTGACCGCATCTGTCATGATGCTACCTCCTTCGGTCTCTTCATCAAATCAAAATTGAACCTCAATTCAAAACTCGTTTGAAGCTCCCTTCAAGGGACAAAAAAGAGACACGCCATTAGTATGTACCGTGTCTCTTTTTTTATGTAATTCTTTATTTTTGAAGCCGTAAAGCCAATCAGCTTTGTAATTTTTGCTTACGAACGTCCGTACCGTAAAACGGAACGACGGTAAACTCACCCATCAGTCGACTGGAAATACGGTCCGTATAGGTCTTTCTGAGATCGGTGGGCATCAGATTCGTATTGATGATGGTAGGCTTTCCGAGATTGAGCCGCGTATTGATCACGTAATACACGCATGAAAGCGTAAACTGATTGACCACCTCTGTTCCCAAGTCATCAATGATGAGAAGATCGCAGTCGGTATACCGCACGGTGTCGTCCGTCACATCCGCAGCAAGTCCGTTTCCAAAACGGCGATGCTCAAAATCCGAAATCATTCCGACTGCGCTGTTATAGTACACGTCATAGCCTCGTTCGATCACCGTGCTTGCAATTGCCGTGGACAGATGTGTCTTTCCAAGTCCCGTTCCGCCAAGAAGCAACAAATTCGCGGGAGTAGCCTCGCCCTCCTTTATCGAAAAGTTGTGAGCATAGCTGTAAAGATTGCGATAGTTCTCACTCATGGTGCGGTATTCATTCGGATTCCCCTTGTAATAATCCAAGGAGAAATTTTCAAAGGATTGCTTTTTCATGAGGGTGGAAAGTCCCGAGGACTCCATTCCCGCTTCGATCAAGGCACGTCGCATACACGTACACATTTTGATTCCGCAGAATCCCGTGTCCTTGCACTTCTCACACAGATAATGCAACGCAGTATAATCCTTTGGATAGCCGTGCTGCTCCATCAGCGCATTTCTCGTATGCTGCAGCTGCTCATTTTCCGCACGCAGAGCATCGATCGCACTTTTGCAATCTTCCTCCTCCAGAGCCGCCTTCATAATGCGAAGACCGACCTCGGAAAGCTGTCTGTCGATCGTCTTCAATTCGGGGATCGCCCTATAAAGCTCCGAGCGGCGCAAATCAGCCTCTTCTCTTGCGCGAAAAGCACGTGTTCCGTACTCTTCCTTGATCCGCTTATAATTTTGTTTGTTGTAGCCCATCTTTCACTCCATCAGTTTTTTCTTTCGCCAAATCCGCGACGCAATGCCGCTTCAAAGAAATCGTCCGTATCAAAGGAGGAACCAAGCTCTGTCTTCCCCGTCTTTTTCTCGCGCTCGGAGTCCAAAGCTGCCTGAATTTCGTCAAGTGTTCTCAGCCCATCCGCATTCCACCGCTCCAAAATAGCATTCGCATACGGTACGGAGGGCTCGTTTGTGGCATTGACCGTCATTTCATAAGCCAAGCGCACCACGTCGATCCCGTAACCGAAGGACAGCCATGCGGAAAGCATACGGCTTTCCTTGCTCGTCAAGGCTCTTCCCTTCATTCCGAACAGTGCTCTGACCTCGCCCTCCAGAGTGTGCAAGGCCTCTGCCTCGCGGATTGCCGCATCCATGGATTCCGCATCCGAAATTCCCTTATCGCAAAGGGAGATCGCATACTTTTCAACAGAACGCATGGCTGTTTTTCCAATTCGTTTGCAATGCGCCAGGAGAAGCAGAATCGCTTCCTCGTCAAGTCCCAAATAGTCACGCATACCGACGATGATATTCACGTCGCTTGTATTGAACATTTTGCCGATCACGCGCTGCGCTTCGTCAATCAGAAGACGCATCGAGGCGCGCGACTCCAGCATAGCGGCAATTTCATTCGAGGTATAAACGGGCATTTCGTCTGCTCGCTCTATTACCTCTTTTTTGGGTGTCTTGGGCGCTTCCGACTTCTTTTCCTCCTTCTTCGGAAGAGAAAGCGTGCTCTCCTCGTCGCTTTCCTTGACGAGCACGTCGCAAAATTGCCAGAATTTAAGTGCACCCTTGACCACCTTCGCATCACAGTCCGCAAGCTTAGCCAGCTGCTTTGGCTTTTCCGCGAGAGAAAGATCGGAGGAAAGCCACAAAAGCACACGCAAGGTTGCCGCATCCGCTTCCGAGCAATGAGAAAGCAGAGATGCGGGGAGGACGATCACCTCTTGTCCGAAATTCAGCCTCATGCGTCCTCTCCTCCGCGCTTCTTGGCTTCATTTTCACTCTTCAAGCGACATATATCATAGTTGAGAATCATCAAAGAATCTCCAAGATGTACGTTTTCCACCACGGCAAGCTCGGGAGAATAAGCAAGTTCTTTTCCCGTAAAATTCCAGAATCCGCGCACACCCGCACGGAGCAAGCGCTCCGCTTCTGCTTCCGCACATTCCTTGGGAAGTGTCAGAACCGCCATATCCACCTCGTTCTCGGTGCAATACGTTTCTAAATTCTTCATGTCGTAAATGGTCACACCGCCAAAGGATTTTCCAATGAGAGCGGGATCGACGTCAAACATCGCCACAATATCCACGCCCCGCTTTTCAAACATCGTGGAACGCACCAGCGCACGGCCAAGATCTCCCGCACCGATGATGATCGCGCTAAATCCCGCGCTGACACCCAGAAGCTCCGAAATTTTGGCATAAAGATAATTGACGTTATAACCGTATCCCTGCTGACCGAAGCCTCCAAAGCAGTTGAGATCCTGTCTTATCTGGGAAGCAGTCACGCCCATTCTCTCGGAAAGCTCCCCGGAGCTGATGCGCGTTTTTCCTTCTCGGATCAATTCTCGCAAATAACGAAAATAACGGGGCAAGCGGCGAATGACCGCAGGAGAAACAAAGGGACGGGAAACGGGATCTCCCTCACTCTCGGTCTGAAATTGAAGCTCGGAATCCAACATAATAAAGCATCCTTTCACGGTGTAAAAAAGCTTTCATCTACACCTTTTTTATTCAAAATGACGAATTTTGTCAATCGAACGGAAAACGCCGCGAAGCGTGTCCGAAAAAGTTTTCAATAAGTAAAAACGGCTGGAGTTTTCAACAAAATCCATAGGGTTATCCACAAAAATCAAGCGTCAATTCGCTTTTTTCGCGGTCAAGTGTTGTCGAAAATCCGTTTTTCTGAAAATTCAGATCACTTTTCCACACGTTGTGGAAAAGTAATTTGGGAAAGTTTTTAAAACGTTTTTGATCAAATCAGCGCACAGTTTTGGGCAAATTGACAAAACCGCGCATCGGGATCAAAGACCGTCGTCCGCTGCCGACGCATTGAGAGACGTATTTGCAAAATTTCCCGCAAGATACTCAAAGTATCCAGCCGTCGCAACCATCGCGCCGTTGTCACTGCAAAGGGTTCGATCGGGCATTGCCAATGTGACGTTCTTCTTCTCGCAAAGGCGCGCAAGCGCACTCCGCAAATGAGAGTTTGCGGCAACACCGCCGGAGAGCACCAAGGTTTTCATTCCCTCGCGTTCAAGAGCCAGCTCGGTCTTTTGCACGATCGCCTTGACGATCTTATCGGTATAGGAAGCCGCAACGTCCGCGTGGCTGACCGCAAGTCCCTTCTGATCCATTCCGTTGAGATAATTCAGAGTTGCCGTTTTGATTCCGCTGAAGGAAAAATCCAACGTATCTCCCGCCAAGGCAGGAGACGGAAGCGCAATCGCACGGGGATCTCCCTCGTATGCCAAACGGTCAAGAGCGGCTCCGCCCGGATACGGCAGACCGATCACTCTGCCGATCTTATCAAACGCCTCCCCCGCTGCGTCGTCGCGCGTGCCTCCCACCTCGCAAAAATGTGTGTAATCAGTCACACGGTAAAAGGAGGTGTGTCCTCCCGAAACCACCAACGCAAGGAACGGAGGCTCCAAGGTCGGATTGGAAAGATATGCCGCCGCAACATGTCCGTGAATATGATTGACGGCAACCAGAGGAATATGATTGGCATATGCCAAGGATTTTGCAAAATTCACGCCGACAAGAAGTGCGCCGATCAATCCCGGGAAGGCGGTCACAGCGACAGCACCGATCCGGTCCAAGGTCACACCCGCCGTCTCCAGAGCTTCGTAGGTGATTTTTGAAATCGCTTCGATATGTGCGCGACTTGCGATTTCGGGCACTACTCCGCCGTAAAGACGGTGCACCTCGATCTGCGAAGCCACGATATTGGAGCAAATGCGGCGCACTCCCTCACCCATTTCCACAACGGAAGCGGAGGTTTCGTCACAAGAGCTTTCCATACCCAAAATATACATTTTTTTATCCTTTTTCTTCTTTAATTCAAGTCCAAAAGCATCACTGCGGCATCCTCCCCGGGGTGCTTATAAAAATTCTTCCGATAGCCCGCAATGAAAAAGCCGTGCTTCTTGTAAAGCGTGATTGCCGTATCGTTGGATCGACGCACCTCAAGGCTGATCTGCACACAGCCTCGCTTCTTTGCTTCTTCGATCAAAAAACGGAGAATTGCACTGCCCATACCGCGCATCCGATAGGCATCCAAAACCGCAATATTGGTGATCTGTCCTTCGTCAAGCGCCCACAGCATTCCGCCGTAAGCCACCGCGTGCCCGTCCGCAACGCAAACCGCACCGATTGCGTCTTCGGTGCAGAAAAGCTTTAGCGACTCTTCACTCCACGGTTCATCAAACACACGGCGTTCAATCAACGCAACGTCCGCAAGATGCGCTTCTGTCAGCCGTTGTGCCCTCATAGTGCATCCTCCGAAAACAACAGTGTGTCAACACCCCTCATGATCTCAAGAAGACATTCCTCATAGATTGTCAAATCCCCTCCGTAGGGATCACTGACCGCAACCGGCATTCTCACAATGCGTTCCGCCGCATCGGGAAAGCACATCAGCAGCTGCAACAGGTGAGAATCGGTCATTCCCACGATCAGTTCGTACGAATCCACCTCTTCCTTCGTCAAGGTGTGCGCGCGATGCGTGCGATAATCTCTTCCCTTGAGGGGCAATATCTCCTGTCGCTCCAACGCCTCCAACGCAAGCGGTGAGATCGATTCGCCCTCATTGGCAAAAAGTCCTGCGCTATCAGCGCACAAGCTGCGCCTATTTTGTGCCGCCTTTGCGTTTGCCACGGCAGCAGCCATTGGCGAGCGGCAGGTATTTCCCGTGCACACGAACAAAACCCGAAGCGGCTCGTCCCCTTGCCCCTTGAATATAGGTTGCGCGGAACGTTCCTTTAATTGCTCCATAAAAGCACTCCCCAATGAAAATCAGTAACCGAATACTCCCGAAAGAGAATCGTCGTTCTCAATCCACTCATTGACGTCAATCACACGGAAATCATCCTTGGTATCGCGAATGACCACGTAAGCAATGCCCGCATTGATCACCTGGCGCTTGCACATCATGCAAGAGGAGGTACCCGCCTCCAAAAGACCTGTTTTGGCATTCACGCCTACCATGTATAAGGTTGCCCCCAGCATCTGATCTCTCGGAGCGGCAATGATGGCATTAGCCTCCGCATGCACAGAACGGCAAAGCTCATATCTTTCACCTCTGGGAATTCCAAGCTTGTCGCGCATACAAACGCCGAGATCGGAGCAGTTCTTTCTGCCGCGCGGAGCTCCGTTATATCCGGTTGAAATGATCGAATCGTTTTTCACGATGATCGCACCGTACATTTTGCGAAGACAGGTCGATCTTTCCGCCACCGTTTGAGCAATATCAAGATAATAATTATGTTTGGATACACGGTCCATTGCAATTCATCCTTTCATGCAGAAACAATTTCACCATTATATAATATCATTATATAACATTTTACGAGTAAAATCAATACCTTCCACCGATATTTTCACAAAACACTCAAAAAAGAGACTGCCTTTGCAAAGCGCAAAGCAATCTCTTTTTCAACATAGTAAACATTGGATTCTCACGCATCAGATCGCGTATCCCCCATCCACACCGAGGATCTGTCCCGTAATAAAGGCTGCCTTTTCGGACGCCAGAAAGCTGACCGCCTCTGCGACCTCACAGGATGTTCCCATGCGGCACAGCGGTGTTTCCTCACAAAGAGACGCGCGTGTTTCATCATCCAGCATCTCATTCATTTCCGTATCGATCACACCGGGCTCTACACAGTTGACCGTGATTCCCGAGGGTCCCAGCTCCTTCGCCAGTGCCATCGTAAAGCCGCGAAGCCCTGCCTTGGATGCGGAATAGTGCACCTCACACGATGCCCCTGTCTTCCCCCACATCGAACCGACGTTCACGATATATCCCTTGTGGTTTGCAATCATGCGTCTTGATACCTCGCGCGTCACAAAAAACGCGCCCGAAAGATTGGTATCCAGCATTTTTTGCCAGTCCCCATCCTCAATCTCAGTAAAAAGCTTGATTTGAGAAATCCCCGCGTTGTTGACCAACACGTCAATTCCGCCAAGCTCCGCAACCGCCTCTTCGACAGCGCGCTTTGCCTCCTTCGGATCGGAAATATCCGCACGGATCGGAAAAGCTCCCGTCTTCTCCGCAAGGGAGAGCGCCGCGTCCTCGCACGCTCGGTAAACAAAAGCAACACGGTCACCTCTTTGAGAAAACGCGTGCACGCAAGCTCTTCCGATGCCGCGCGAGCCACCTGTAATCAGCACCTTCATTTTCATTCCTCCCTTACGCCTTCGTATATGAACTCCTTGCCATCGCAGTAAAAATAAACAGTTCCCTCAAGATCGGTACGATAAATTTCCACACCGCGTTCCTCAAGTGCTTCTAAAACCTCCCCGTGAGGGTGACCGTAGGAGTTCTCCGCACCGACGGAAATCACTGCGTGCTTCGGTGTCACTGCATCCAAAAAGCGTTCTGTCGTGGACGTGGAGGATCCGTGATGACCGATTTTGCAAAGCTGTGAGGAAAGAATCTCTTTCCCGTAAAAGGAAAGCAACCGATCCTCCGTTGCAAGCTCCGCATCCGCCATCAGCAATGCCCTCGCATCCCTATATCTCATCTGCAACACAATGCTTCCGTCATTGTCGGTCGTCTTAACGTCCCGAAGCGGGGAAAGCACGCGTAAGGTCATCTCCCCAACGTGCACCTCGTCTCCGCCACTGACACTCTCGGCTTTGATTCCCAGCTTCCGAGCCAATGCTAAAAAACGTTTTCCGAGCACACTCTCGTCCGTTTGTGTAGGAAGAAGGAGCTCCCCTACGTCAAACTTCGAAATCAATCGCTCGCCACCGCCCAGGTGATCCTCGTCAAAATGCGTGATCACAACATACTCCAAGCGTTCAACTCCCAACTTTTCCAGCGCAAAGCAAACGCGGTCACTCTGTGACGAGGGGCCGACATCAATCAGAGCATCTCCTTCGAGCGACCTCAAAAGAATGCAATCTCCCTCCCCCACGTCAAGGAAATAGAGCTGCACTCCGTCCTTATGACTGTCGTTACAGGAGCAACAGGAAAAAAGCAATCCAAACAAAAGAAGGAAACAACAGATACGGTTCATAGAGCCTCACAGAGCAGACGTTTTTCAAGAATACGCTATACGTTCGCTGAAGAATCCGCTTTTAAAAAGCGGAATAGACAACGTTCCGCAAGCGAGGCTGATAATAGGTCTCCTGCGGATTGAGCATATGGTGCGCGTAAAAATACGCAAGATGGGTGTCGGGATCCACAAGAATCGTAGCCCCCGCGGCACCGCCCCAACCGAATTCACCGATGGAGCCGTTAAAGCCTGCGGCTGCGCGATCAACCAACGTCCGTACCCCAAGCCCGTAGCCATAGCCCTTAAGCTGTCCCCAACAGAAGTTCTGCGTATCGACCGATCCGGAAAAGATCTGATCCGTACAGAGAAGCTTGATCGTACCGCTGCCGATGATCTTTTCTCCCGTCGCTCCTACACCACCGTTCGCAAGTGCGTTTGCAAGCTTTGCATAATCCTCAACCGAGGTAATGATCCCCGCTCCGCCGCTATCATACTCGTCCCCAAAAACAAGTGTATTCTTTTTCCCGGCATTGACAACAACACCGTCGTCACCGCGGATCAGACCTGCCTGGAGCTTGACGGCATCATCCGTTCCCACCACTTCGTATCTGTATTGCTGTGCCATCTGTGCGTAAACGGCATCATTCGGCCGATAACAAGCGCTTGTCATATCCAAAGGATCAAAAATATGCTCCTTGACGTAATCTCTGAATTTTTGTCCCGAAATTGCCTCAACCGCTGCCGCCAGCACGTCGTGACACATACTGTAATTCCATTTTGTTCCGGGATGGAAAAAGAGAGGCTCCTCGGCAATGGCGCGTGCCACCTCCAGCGTTTCCATGCGTCCTTCGGTACGAGCCTTCGCGCGTGCTCGCCACAGCGCGTTCGTATTGTAATCAAATCCCGCCGTCATGGTAAAGAGATGACGCATGGTAATGGGGCTTTTTGCTGCCTCCGTCTCACCGTTTTCGAGGCGCACCCGCATATTCTTAAATTCCGGAATAAAATCATAGAGCGGATCGTCAAGCAAAAACTTCCCACGCTCATAAAGCTGAAGCGCCGCGACAACGGTGGTGGGCTTGGAGCAGGAATAGATATAGAACAGCTCTCCCCCCTTCATGGGAATCTTATTTTCAAGATCGGAGTATCCCGACTGATAAGAGAACACCTGCGTTCCATCCTTATAGACCACGATCGAATTTCCGGGAATGATCCAATCGGTCAAGTGATCCATGAACTCTTTCAAGTTTTTAAAATCCATATTTTCTCTCCTTAAAATCCAACGATCTTCCGAATTTCGGAAAGCTCTTTAATGTAAAAGTCAACCTCTGGATTTTCGAACAGCCCGTCCGCATCCCAAAGACATCCGTACATTCCCGCACCCATTCCCGCGTGTGCATCGATCGGACGGTCGCCGATCATCATGCATTCCTTGGGATCAAAGCCGAACTTATTGAGAAAAAACAGCAATGCATCGGGCGCAGGCTTAAAGGGAAAGCCGTAGGATGCATCCAAAATAAAATCAAAGCAATCCAAAACTCCCATATCGGAAAGCATTTCCTTGACAACAGGGCCTGTGTGAGTATAAATGTAGTTGTGCTTCCCCGCTTTGCACGCATCCATCAGAAGGCTTTTGGCTTCCGGAAAGATTTGGAACTCTTTTCTGTGGATTCTTTGCAATTCGTGAAAATCGTCCAAAAACGTCTGATAATCGCACACCGATTCTCCGCCGATCTCTTCATAAGCTGACCGTATCACTTGCTTCGATGCGCGGTAAAGCGTTTCGTCGCTGCACGGGATCTCGTATCCGCGCTTTTCTGCAGCCTCATGGAAGAATCGGACGAACAGCGGATAGGAATCGGAAATCGTTCCGTCAAAATCATAGATCAGATGCTCAATCATTTCTGTCTCTCCCCTTTGGCTTCACTTCTCTGTCGGAATCCGGATATCGTTGCTTATTAAAGAGAGAGCTCCCCTTCACGTCATGAAGACCCAGAGTATAAGCCAATGCGGAAATTAAAATTGCGGGAATCGGGACCAAGAACCAAACGAAAACGTAATTGTTCAGCGGCACACCGTTAACGGGATGTGCCAAAATCCCCGTATACATCCCTTCAAGAAAAACGGCAAAAAACTTGGCAACCGCTCCGATCGATCCGAAGACCTCGTTTTGGATCAGCGTTCCCAACAAAATCAGAACAGCGAACAGAAAATTCACAGAATTTGCCGCCAAGGAGATCAAAGCTCCTGTCCAAGCACCGCGCTTTTTCTTTCCAAGCTCCACGGAAACCTTGTCTCTGTATCCGATCTCCCAAGTACCAACGTACAAAAGAAACAGATAAAACACAATGGAGCAGATACCCGTCACGTTTCTCAACGTGTAGTTTCCTGCCTGCATGGATGCCATCGTCAGAGAAAATCCGAAAATTGCAGTTGCAAACTGGCTCAGGAACATCTTGACCATATCATAAGAATAATCCTTCAAAAAACGTTTCATACGGTGTACCTCGGTATATCAAAAAATACACATCTATTATATCGAAGGATATCGAAAAAAGCAACACTGTCCCGCAAAAATTTACAATTTATCAACTAAAAATTCCATCGATGTTGTATAATAACATTGACGGTGCGCTGTCAAAAAACGAAAAGCTTGGGAGGAGTTATGTCAAACATCGTTTCGATTTATGAATTTTCCGCACTGATCCAAGAATATGCCTCCTACAAGCTGACCATTCAAGGGTGCTCTCAAAAGACAGTGGAGGAATACCTTCTGGACCTTCGCACCTTTTTCCGTTTTCTCAAAGCAAGAAAGAATGATATCGATTTCAACTCCGATGCTTTTTTGAAGATCGACATCTCGGACGTGGGACTCAACGAGCTGAAAATTCTCCGTGCGGAGGACATCTACGAGTTCCTTTACTATACCAACCATTCAAGAAACAATCAGTGGTCCGCTCGTTCCCGTAAGCTTTCCGCACTCCGTTCCCTTTTCAAGTATCTTGTCAACAAGCGTCATTATCTGGAATACAATCCCACAACGGATATCGATTCCCCCAAAAAAGAAAAGACGCTTCCCAAGGTTCTTACTCTGGATGAAGCATCCCGTCTGTTAGAAGCGGTAGAGGAGGATCGCGACTCCAAATTCCGCACACGCGATTACGCGATTCTCACCCTTTTCCTCAACTGCGGAATGCGTCTTTCGGAGCTTGCGGGAATCAATATCAGCGATATCGATTCCGAGCTTTCCTCCCTTCGCGTGGTCGGTAAAGGTAACAAGGAGCGCATCGTTTATCTCAATGACGCCTGTCGCTATGCTCTGATCTCTCATCTGAGCGAACGCCTCTCCTCAAAGCATACCAACCCCAAGGAGCGCGCGCTGTTTCTCAGTCGCCTTGAGCAGCGGATCAGTGTAAAAACGGTCCAGGCAATGGTCTATAAATACCTTGCCATGGCAGGGCTTGCCTCCAAGCAATATTCCGTTCATAAGCTCCGCCACACAGCCGCCACGCTCATGTATCAATCAGGAAACGTGGACGTACGCGTTCTCAAGGAGATCTTAGGTCACGAGCAGCTCAACACAACGCAGATCTACACGCACGTCAGCAATGCAGACATGGAAAAAGCAATGACACAAAACCCTCTGTCAAAAAAGAAATTGAAAAATTAGCTCTAATCAAACCAAAAAAGAAAAGGGGATGCTCGCCAAAAAGCAAGCATCCCCTTTTCTTATATCATTGGGTGATATCAGTAATATCTTCCCCAGCCTTCGTTTTCTGCCGCATCGTTCGAATTTCCTCCGACAAAGGGCGCATCATTATCCCCCGACATCGTCAGAATATCATCCTTGGGCAATTGAACGATCGAAATCCACGGTTCTCCATAAGTTTTCTTCATGGAATACCTCCTTACCCATTGCAGGCATCAACAATACCTTGCGCGTAAGTACGTGCCGCTCCGCTTTCATAAGCGCTTTGCGCCATTGCGGTCGCAACTCCCAGAACAGAGCGTGAACGAACACGGTCAATAACGGTATAAGCTACGCCGTCAATCTTTACGTCGAATTGCAGTCTTACTTCAAGCGAAGAAACATAATAGCTCTGCGGTACGTCCGTAATGACAAGGTTACTTATATTTGCGGAGGTCTTCTTCTCACCGAACTTACAGTTGGAAAGCTCATTTCCGCTGACACCGTAATACCATTTCCAATTAGAATTCATAAGATCAAATCCCGCATCAAAACGGTATCCGAAACGAATGTTCGCATATCCGTCGGTTGCATCCGCATAGCGCAAAGCACCGCCGAGGAATTCAAAATAGGTGTTCTTGACAATGCGGTAACGGTTCGTTTCCTTGTTCTGCACGATGATATAATTCTCGTCAAGGTACTCATAGGAAGGCTCAACGGTTATCCCCTCGGTGATCGTAAAGTGCTTGTTCGGTCTCCACTGATCTCTTATGGTGGAATAATACTCCACGCTCACTTCACTTCCGTCTTCGGAGAAATACAGAATGGCAACCATACCCACACCGCCGGAGACTCTGCTATCCAACGAGTCGGGATTGACCAGAATCTGTGTCACCTCGTTACCGTAGTCACCGACTGCGGTGCTGACAACCACGTCATCGGAGGAAATATGTCCGCACAGAACCATGTAAATGTTAGGATACTTGGATGCAAGCTTTTCCCAAATCTGGTCACCGTTGTTGAAGGACCTATCGTAAGCACTCGGACAGTAGCTCTCCCCTGCCTCAAGGTAAGAACCGTCCGCCTCGAGATACGCATGCGTCGTAATGATCACCTTATGCATGGGATGTGCCTCGATAACCTCTTTTGCCCACGCAATCACATCGTCCGGAACACCCATATCGAGTGCCAGGACAAGATAATCGGTCTCTCCGATGGTAAAGGTCTGATAAGTGTTTGCAACACTGCCTTCCTTGTAGTAGCCGTCGATCTGACTCGTATATCCTGTGTGTCCCGCAAAGTACGTGTCGAATTGTGCTACCGTGTCATGTCCCTGTCCGCGCACGAGCGAATACGGAAGCACTCCGTCCAGCTTGGTGATGGCAGCCTTCGCAGCCGTCCATTCCGCATCACTGTCATACTCCGTAATATCACCTACTCCAAAGACGTATTGGATCTTCTTCTCATCCTTGTTGTCAATAATCCAATCGTATATTCCATCCAGCTTATCGGGATAGAAGTTGGAAACACCCTGCGTATCTCCTACGATCGCAAGAGAATATGCATAATCCTCGACGGGAGGAACCTCGCTCCAAAAGATCTGATTGTACTTGACGTTGTAGCCGTTTCCGCTCAAGTCTTCGATATCCGCATATTCTTCGGTGGGCTGATAATGCGCGAGAATTGCAGCGTCCGTATAATCTACGTTTCCGGCATAATCGCTTGCAACCTCGGTAGCACTTCTGACGTCACTGTAAAGGCGAAGCTCCTTGATGTATCCGCCAAAGCGCTGTGCTGCGCCCTGTCTGTCCGCACCGAACAGCGAATAATTATCAGTCAATTTCGCGTTGTATGCCACCGCGCCTTCAAGAGTTTGCGCCAACTCACCGTTGATGTAGCAATGTGCCACACCGTTCGCGGCATCATGAACGAATGCAACGTGAACCCAATCACTCTTTCTGACATCGATATTCGTAAAAGTATGAGTCGCACTGCCACCGTTAACATCCTGATAGAAGAATGATGGGTTTCCTTCATCCTTTATCTCAAAAGCAAAGTAAGGAGTCTTGGGATAATTTCCTATCAGTGTTCCGCCGCGCGAATAGTAGCATTGAGGAAGATAGATCCATGCCTCAACCGTCTCGGGTGCCGCCTCGAACGTCTGATTGATGCTCAACGTTCCGTGGGTATCGATCAGAATGCCCTCACCCTTCTGTACGCTCAGAGTTTTGCCGTTTCCGGAGCGGTCAGTCAATGCATTGTCGCCTTGTGCGGCAAGATTCCACGCGCCGATCATTCCCTCTGCCGTATAATCAATCGCGGCATAATCCGCGGTGATCTCTTCCGGCGTGCGTACGTCACCGTAAGCAGCCACCCAATGGATCGCTCCCTTGAACCAGTTCGCGTTATCAACGGTCTTATCACCACCGACACGGTAGGTAAGATCCGTGGGAAGTGTTCCGAAATCCTGCTTTACGGTGTCCTCGAGCGTACCATTGTTGTAATAGCGCGCCTCACCTGCCGCCGTATCGATAACAAAGGTCATGTGTGTATACGCATTTCTGGTCAGCGAATAGGCATTGCCGAACTGAAATTCCGTTACCTTTTTCTCCATGCTGACCACCTTCAGCCACGGTCTTCCCGTAGGCCCGATTCCAAAGGAGATCGAGGGTGTGGAATCATCCACGTAGCTGCCGAATATGACACCCTGCTGCGGATTTGCTCGGTGCGTCAGCTTGACCATCGCCTCCAAGGTAACGGGAGCTTGCTCAAGTACCTTTTTGGTCTCATAGATCAAATCCTGCTTGATCCATCTGTCTGCCGTTCCCGCGCTGTTTTCCTTTGCCACTGTCGCAAAGCTGAAAACGGGGATCATGGCAAGCACCATCACCGTAACAAGCAGCAACGCCACCACTCTCTTTTTCTTGTTCATGTAGATTACCTCCTTGATTTTTAAATTCTACAATTTCATTATATGCGCACAGGTCAGCAATGTCAATAAATTATTGCTTGAGAAAAACGGGTTCTTTTATCAAGATACGCTTGATTTGCAAAGCTGCGATCGGGGGTGGAAGCCCCAAAATTGCGAACGTTTTCACAAAGAGCGCAATCATCTTATCCTACGGTAACCTCCCTTCGCCATAAAGAGAATGTGTTCCTGAAAACAGGTGACCTGTATGATTTTTCCTCTCCTCGGACAATATTTGGTTAAATTATAACACACAAATATATATATATATATATATACTGTTAATAATTTGTGAACAGTGAGCATGTGGGGGCTTTTTGAAGAAGACTTTGGCTCAGATCGTTTTTCAAGTCTTTTCTTGCCGGGTAAAGCCCCACTCAAAAAAACGCATCAAAAAAAAACGCAAGCGGATCAAATGCACAACCGCATTTGATCCGCTTGCGTTTTTTATGTTCAACCTTCGTCTTTTGTTTTTCTTTTGAATCTTGAAAGCCCCGCAACGGTCGGCACAGTCACGCAGAATCCGATACAGACGTATATCAAAAGATTTCCAACGCAGCTATACAACGTACGCGCACTCTTCATTTCCACGTCTGCAACACCGTACCCCTCTACCAAGGGTTCAATATAAACAAGATGCTCACCCTTGTCCGAAACGATGGACGAAATTCCCGTATTTCCGGAGCGCGCAAGATATCTTCCGTTTTCGATGGCACGCAACCGTGCCTGCGCCTCATGCTGATAGATCGCGGCGGAATCGAAGAACCAGGAATCGTTGCTGGAAAGAAGCATCAATTCCGCTCCGTCGCGCACGCTGTCAAGCGTCAGCTGCTCATAAATGGAGTCAAAGCAGATCAAAGATCCCATTTTCCCGTAAGGAGTATCAAACAGTGCTGAGTCCGTTCCCTCGCAAAGATCCGTTTTCAGCATGGAAATTTCGGAAAGAGGAGGAATCAAGGTCATGATCAAATCACGCATAGGTACGTATTCCCCAAACGGAACCAGATGACGCTTCGCGTACACATCCTTCGAAATTCGTCCGTCGGGATCTACGTAATACAGCGCATTGTACGTATTTCCTTCCTCATCCTCGTAAAGCGCGCCGATGATCAGAGTGACACGGCACTCCCGTGCAAGGCTTGAAACAAACACCGCCAAATCCCGATTATAAGAGGCGTTGAGCTTATTCGGGAATGCGGTCTCGGGCCACAGAACAACCGCTGCCCCTTCTTTGGCGGCAAGCCGTGTTTTCTCACCGTAGATTTGCTTGGTAAGCCGCTCGCTGTCGCCTCCCCATTTTTCGTGCGAGCTCATATTTCCTTGGATCACCGCAACACGCACCCTTTCCTCGCTCGGAGTTTTCAGAAAATAAAGTCCGACACCAAGGATCAGATTGGCAAGAGCCAAGGATACGGCCGTGACACTGCAGACAATTGCCTTTTTTCGGTTTGCCGAAAGATAAAAAAGAGCATATGCCAGCAAACCGTTCACCAAAAGGATCAAAAAGCTGATCAGATAGGAGCCGAAGAGCGATGCCGTCTGAAGTACGGGAAGATATTCGCTCTGCCCAAGGCAAAGCCTTCCCCACGGTACTCCCGTCCAATGAAGCGTCGAGGACCACTCAAAGATCACCCACAACGCACCGAGTGTGATCGGACGAAGGATCGCATAGCGGTCAAACACTCCTTTTTTTTGCATCCATCCCCAAAAGAGGAAAACAAGTCCTCCCGGGAGCGCCTGAAGCAAGGAAAGACCGAACCACCCCGCCGCGATAACAACCAAAGCAGCCAAGGGATCCAAGCCTGCAAAATCCAAGGGATACAGCGCACAGAACCAGTGATAGTTGACAACGTAATATACAAAAACGGTCAGAAAGCCGAAAAGATAGTATCTTCTAAGCTTTACGTTTTCGCGCTCCGCCAAGGAAAATACACCGAGAAAGATCGGAATCATGGTAAACCATTCCAAAAATCCGAGCACGGGAAAAACAAGCGTAAAACCTGTCAAAAGTGCACCGAGCAGCATCACGGGCAAGCACAGCTTGGAAACGTGCATTTTCAGAGAGTCCTTCATCGCGCGCCTCCCATGGAAAAATCCTTCAAAAACCAAATGCCTTCGCGATCGATCTCAAAGCTTTTCCCTTCAAGGTAATCAAGGCAGGATTCCGCTCCCGATTCCTTGAAAAAGAGGCGATAGGCATACAGTGCCTGAAATTTATATCCCCGTTCCTTTTCGCGGCGGTTGATTCCGTATTTACCGTCACCGAGTAAGGGGTGACCGATATGCGCCAGGTGGGCGCGTATCTGGTGGGTTCGGCCTGTGATCAGATCCACCTCCAAAAGGGCATCTCCGTTTTTGGCAGAAAGCACACGGTATCCCGTAACGATCTCCTTATATCCCGCCTTTTTCGTGTCCGATACGTCCACCATATTCTTGTCGCTATCCTTTTTGAGATACCCCGTCAAGGTTGCCTCGCGGCGCGACGGAATTCCGTGAACCGCACAAAGATAGGTCTTTCTGACAAGATCGCAGCGTATTTTTTCATTCATCACCCGAAGCGCCTCCGCATTCTTTGCCGCAATGACGATGCCCCCCGTGTTGCGGTCGATGCGATTGCAGAGCGCGGGCGCGAAGGATTGCTCGGATTTCGGATCATATTCTCCCTTTTGCGCAAGGTATGCCTTGACGTGCATGATGAGCGTGTTTTCCTCCGCTGCGGTATCCTCATGAACAAGAACCCCCGGACGTTTATTGAGGAGCATGATATTCTCATCCTCATACACAATGTCCAGCTTCGGAGCAATACGGTAAAGCGCACCGAGATCCGATTCCGGAGAGGCAAAGAACTCTTCTCTGATGAAGAGCTGAATCTCATCCCCCTCGCACAGCATATAGTTCTGCTGTGTCCGCGCACGGTTCACCTTGATCTTTTTCGTTCTTATGTACTTGTACATCAGCGACATGGGAAGCCCCTTGACTGCCTTGGAAAGAAATTTGTCAAGGCGCTGACCGGCGTCGTTGTGTCCGACGGTTATGATCTGCATAAATTACGACAGCGGGGGAAAACCGCAAGGCATCCCCCGCCCTCCTTTTATTTGTTATAGAGTACCGAAGATACGGTCGCCCGCATCTCCGAGTCCGGGCACGATATAAGCACGGTCGTTGAGGCATTCATCCAAAGAGGCGGTATAGATATCCACGTCGGGATGTGCTGACTGCACCTTTTCCACTCCCTCGGGAGCAGCGACGAGACACATAAAGCGAATCTGCTTGCAACCGCGCTTTTTGAGAAGATCCAGAGAATCCACGGCAGAGCCGCCCGTTGCCAGCATGGGATCTACAAGAATCACGATCCGCTCATGAATATCGGGCGGAAGCTTGCAATAATACTCTACGGGAAGATGCGTGTTCGGATCTCGGTAAAGACCGATATGACCGACCTTTGCCACCGGAATCAAGCTTTGAAGCCCGTCCACCATGCCAAGTCCCGCACGCAAAATCGGAACGATGGCAAGCTTTTTTCCCGAGATCATTTTCGCCTTCATTTTTTTCAGAGGTGTTTCAATCACAACCTCCTCCAGGGGAAGATCCCGTGTCAGCTCATATCCCATCAGCATCGCGATCTCCTCAAGGAGCTCACGGAAATCCTTCGAGCCCGTCTTTTTATTCCGCATAATGGAAAGCTTGTGAGTAATCAGCGGATGATCTATGATATGCAATTCACTCATATGCTTCTCCTCCCTTTTTCTCTTATTACATTTATTATACATCCGTTTTTTCTCTTTTTCAAGTGGAAATTGCAAATTACAGAATATTGTTTACAATTTTTTATTTACATTCTTGAGAAATCGTGATAAAATAAAAGCATCGATATCCGAAAGGAGTTGCCAATGCTTCAAACGAAACCGACCGTCGGAATTTACACACTTGGCTGCAAGGTCAATCAATACGAGTCCGAGGCGATTGCGGAGCTTTTTGAGAAAAAAGGCTTTTGCCTGCAGCCGCCCTCTTCCGTCTGCGACGTTTACGTCATTAACACCTGCACGGTGACAGCGGAATCGGATCGAAAGGCTTGTCAGTTTATCCGCCGCGCGATCCATAAAAATCCCAATGCATATATCCTGGTCACAGGCTGCTTCTCTCAAGTAGCTCCCATGAGAGTCGCTGCCATCAGCGGAGTGGACTGCGTCTTTGGAAACGCAAGCAAGCTCTCCGTGGTCGATGCTGCGGAGCGATTGATCGAGCAAGGCAAAAAGAACCCTGTCCCCGACGTACACATCACCCCTCCCGATGCGTTCGGGTTTGAAAGCATGGAGATTACGAAATTCGATCGCACGCGAGCCTACATCAAAATAGAGGACGGTTGCGAGAGCCACTGTACCTATTGTATCATTCCCTCAGCACGCGGACACATTCGTTCCAAACCGCTTTCCACGGTACTTGGTGAGGTCTGTACGCTCACAAACAACGGATGTCGCGAAATCGTACTCACAGGCATCGAAACAGCTTCTTGGGGAAAGGATCTCGGAAACGTATCCTTAGCGGAGCTTCTCGAAGGGGTGGATGCCATCCCGGAAGTCGGAAGAATTCGTCTCGGTTCTCTGGATCCGACCGTCATGAAGCCCGATTTTGTAGAACGTATCGCACCTCTCTCTTCTATTGCGCCTCACTTCCATCTTTCCATGCAAAGCGGCTCTGACAGAATCCTTGCCCTGATGAAACGAAAATACAATACGAAAATGGCATTGGACGGAATAGAACGGCTCAGAACAGCGATTCCCGACGTACAATTGACCACCGACATGATCGTCGGCTTCCCCGGAGAGACTGAGGAGGATTTTCAAAAGACACTGGAATTCGCAAGAAAAGCACGCTTTCTGATGATCCACGTCTTCCCCTTCTCCCCAAGAGAAGGCACCCCCGCCAAAGAAATGGAGGGACAGATTCCCGAAGCGATCAAACGCGCACGCGTCAGGCGCTTAATGGATGAGGCAGAGGAAATTCGCAAGGAGATTCTCTCCTCGTTTGTAGGCACGCGTGAGGATGTTCTTTTTGAAACCTACGAAAGCGGATTTATGAAGGGACACACAAAAAGCTTCGTAGAGGTACGTGTTCCGACACAAACCCCTCTCCACGGTCAGCTTCGCACCGTGCGGATCACATCCTCGGATGAAAACGCCTGTCTTGGAGAGCTTCTTCCTTAATTTTTCAACGAAAGGGATACGCAAAATATGAATTATAACGGCATTGTTCGCGGCTTCTGCACCTACAACAGTGCGCAAAGAGAAGCACTCAAAAGGGATCTGTCTCTCTCATTTTCCGATCAGCTGCTTTCCCTTTGCATGGCACACTACGGAAACGTCGAAAAAAGAGAACCTTATATAGATGAATTACAAACACTCTCTGCGCTTTCCGAAATTCTTTCAGCGGAGCATGCCTCTCTTTTTGTCCGCGAGCTTTTTACAAACGACACCTATGTTGCCGACACCTATGCAGACTTCCTGAAGAAAAAGAAAAGCCTGCAAGGCGGCACACAAGCTTGTACGTTGCGCGAAATTCCTTCTATCGCCACGCGATACCTTGAACGCACGTACGCCTCCCGTCGCACCGTAAAGCAGCCGCCCATTCTAACCTATACCCGTCACCTTTTGCCAAGCGCATCGGTATCCTCCGTCTCCCCTGCCTCCTCTCTTTTCCGCTTGCAGTTTTCAGATGACACCGCGTTTGAGAGAGCGGGAGACGTTCTGATTCTTCTGCGTCCCACAGAAAATGAAACGCCTCTGTGCTTTGCAAGATCGTGTGAGCGAATCCTTGACCGCAAGGACGTAGCCGCCTATATGAAAGGAAGCTACACCGTACACGGAATGCTTTTGCGAGAGCTTTTGAAGATCGCAGACGGAATCCGCATTGATCTGTGCGCACTCTCTCCCTTTGATACCACTCTTCCCCTTACGGTGCTTTCCGAATCCTTTGATGGATGCAGGCTTCTGCGAGTTTCCGTTCATAAGCTTTCCTCCTTCCTTGAAACGTTTTCAGAACTCGGAATTCGATGTGCGCCCTTCGCACAAATTACCGATGACGGAAAATACACCTTCGTACGAAAAAAGGGAGACAGCTTCTCTGTGCAAACGCAGTTCCTTTGTGCGCTTTCGGTGCGTGAGGAAAACGCGGTATATCTTCAGGATGAGAAATGCCTCTCCCCCGCAAAAATCGGGCATGAGCTTTCCAAAGGACTGTCCTGCGGCTATCTGCATGACAGTCACCAAAAGACGGCAACAACGTATTCCATCGGTTCGCATACCGTTGCCGCCGCCTCCGCTTTTCCGGAAAACGCATTCTTTAAAACCGCACTGCTTACCGCCATCGCACCTGTGATTTCTCTTGCTCTTTGCGGCAAGGACCATACGACGCAAAGATTTTCCTTCGGATACGAGCTTCCTCAATTCCTTGATGACGGCTATACCGCAGGCGAATGCGTCTCTCTCATGCTTGGCATCTACCGCGCGCAGATTGAGCTTGCGATCCCCTCTCCCGACTATTCTATACGCTTATCCGAGCAAGCTTCTCACCCCTCCGTATCCGCCTTTTCGTATGCAGATACCGCCGCCACACCGTCCGCTCTTACGAAGGAGGGGGCTACCGTATACGCAATTTCGATTCCTCTTGATACAGACGGATATCCCGATTTTACAGGTCTTCGCGTTCTTCTCTCCGAGCTTGCTTCCATGGTACGGGAAGGTGCGATCAGCTCCGCCCGGCTTCTGATCAATGAAAGCATCGCAGAAGGACTTTTCAAAATGCAAGGCGACTTTATCGCACTCCTTCGGGATACCGCGATTGCCGCTGAGGACCGTCTCTCGCTTGCGATTCTCTGCGAATCGGAGCAAGAGCTTCCCTATCGCCCCGTGGCAACTACCAAAGCGATGGAAGCAGAATCCCCTCAGAATTCCCTTTCCGTTCCTTCTCTTTCACAAGCACTTTTCTGGAAAGGAATTCCCGAGGTTACCGTGCTTGCCAAGGCAGACGACACTGATGCGGCAATCCTTACCTCCCACCTTCTCAGACATGGGGCTGACGTCCGTTTCTTCGCATGCGAAGAGGTCAGCGAGATTGCGCTCGCACGTGCCATTCTGCATTCACAGCTTCTGATTTTGTGCCGTGACACCGTCCTTCCGATCACCGACAGTGTGACTCTCGCTGCCGAAACATTTCGAAGGAGCGGTGGAACGATCCTGTGTCTTGCAAATTCGGAAGCCGCAGGCGGAATCCGCGCAGAGCGTGGCATTTCCCACGGTCTTTTGGAATCTTTTTTTGAAACCGTGTAAAAAAACAGAAAAAAACTAAAAAAAAAAATAAGAAAACTCTTGCAATTCACAAAAATATATGGTATAATGTTTCACGTTGTGAAGTAAGTGATACAGCCGTCCGTCTTCGGAACGGTTCAGTGTAAGTTTGAGGAGGTGTCAAAAATGGCAAAATGTTGTATCTGTAGCAAGGGCGTTGTTTTCGGTCAGAACGTTTCTCACTCTCACCGCAAGACCAACAGAACCTGGAAGCCCAATATTCGCAAAGTAAAGTTGGAAGGCAGCAAGGCAATTTACGTTTGCTCCCGTTGCCTGCGCACCATGAAAAAGGCATAAGCCAACGTGCAAATAAAGTAAGGCAGACACGATGTGTCTGCCCTTTATTTTCATTTTGGAAAATCCATCAAAGGAGAACCTGTTTTTGACAGCTATTTTAAGTGCATCCGCCCCGCGCGCGATCAAAGACGCGCTGACAGATCTTGGGTATGACACACTCTCTCTTCCCCCACATCCAACGCTTCCGCGCCCCGTTTCATCGCATCCCGACATGCTCCTTTTCTTTTCGTCGGATGCGATTTTTTGTACGGAAAGCTATCAAAGGATTGCAAAGGAGGAGCTTTCTCTGATCTCTTCGCGTGCCTCGCGCCCCATTCGCACAGTCAAAAGAGAGTTTGGTGACCGATATCCATGCGACGTACTTTTGAACGCAGCTCCCATTGGCGACACACTCTTTTGTCTCCCCTTTGCCACTGCGGAGGAATTGCTCCAATCCGTGCGTACCGTCGTCCCCGTACGGCAGGGTTATACGAAATGCTCAGTCATTCCGGTAGGAAATCGCGCATTGATCTGTGCGGACCGCTCAATCGAAAAGGCAGCACAGGCGCACGGCTTTGACGTGCTTTTGATTTCCAATGACAACATCCGACTTGACGGATACGATACGGGCTTTCCCGGAGGATGTGCCAGCTTTGCTCCTTATGAAAGTACGGACACGATCCTGTTTTGCGGTGCACTTTCGCATCTTCGAGACGGAGATGCCATGCAGAGCTTTTGCCTTGAGCACGGCCACCGTCTCCTCTCTCTTGGTAATTTCTCACCGACCGATATCGGTACTGTTTTTTTAATCTGAACAAACGAGGTATAAAAATCATGGAAAAAGAAAAGCTGGAACGAATCAATTTTCTCGCAAGGAAATCAAAAAGCGAAGGTCTTGATGCCGGAGAGCTTGCGGAACAAAAGGCGCTCAGAGCAGAATATCTTGCCGAGTTCCGCGCAAGCTTTACGGGCATTCTCGAAAACACCGTCATCCAATATCCCGACGGTTCCAAGCAAAGTCTTGATGAATTCCGAGACAGCGAAAAGAAAAAAAAGGGTAATTAAGGAAAGAATTCCTTCAAAACTCTTTACAAATCCAACAGATTATGTTATACTGATATAAATATAATGTTTAATGTTGCAATCGGAGATGGAGGGCAGACATGAAACAGATCTCAACCGTATATACCACCTCCGCCGAGGAAACGGAACACGTCGGCATCGATCTTGCGCAAGCAATTCTGTCAGATCCTTCTCTGCCGCATTTCGTGGCGCTTTACGGTGATCTCGGAGTCGGGAAAACTGCTTTTGTCAGAGGCTTTGCCTCCGTCATTGCTCCTGATTCTGCGGTGCGTTCTCCCACCTTTGCCATTGTCAATGAATACCGCTCCTCCTCCCTTTCCGTATTTCATTTCGACATGTACAGAATCGACTCGGAGGATGATCTTCTCTCCATCGGCTTTGACGATTATCTTTCAAGGCGCGGCATATGTCTGGCGGAATGGAGCGAGAAGATTGAGGATGCGCTCCCCGAAAACCGTATTTCCGTTCTCATCGAAAAGAACGATTCGAAGCATCCGTCGTCAAGAAAAATCACACTTCAACTGATAGAAGAGGGGTGCGTATGAAAATTCTGGCAATCGACACAACAGCCCTCGTTGCCTCCGTAGCAATTTGTGAGGACGAGGTACTTTTAGGTGAGGTAACGCTCAATAACGGAAATACACACAGTGAAACTCTGCTCCCAACCGTAGAGTTTCTTCTCTCTCGCCTTTCCCTTGAACGCAACGACGTTGATCTTTTTGCCATTGCCGAGGGACCGGGTTCTTTTACGGGAGTTCGGATCGGAGCGGCAACCGTCAAAGGGCTTGCCTTTGGAACGGAGAAGCCTTGCGTCGGTGTTTCCACGCTGGAAGCCCTTGCTTACAATTTGCGCTCACATGACGGTTTGATATGTCCTGTGATGAACGCAAGAAGGAAGCAGGTCTATACGGCGCTTTTCAAAGCAGAAAACAGTCAGCTGACACGCTTGATGCCCGACAGTGCCATTGCCATTGAGGAGCTTGATCTTCGTCTTCGGGAGACTTCTCTTCCGATCCGTCTTGTCGGAGACGGCTATGATATCACAAGCTCTCTGCTTTCTCACGAAACAATCTTCGTTCCGCACAATTTACGCAATCAAAGTGCTTATTCCGTTGCACAGGTCGCGCGGATTACGCTTGCACTCTCTCCCGAAAAAAGCTTTTCGGATCTTGAGCTTTCTCCGACCTACTTGCGCCTTTCCCAGGCAGAACGCGAACGGAACGAGCGTTTACAGAGAGATACGGGAATCTGATACATGAAATAGGAGAACAACGTTATGGGGATCAAAAAAATCACGGTCGGCTGCGACCATGCCGCATTTGAACTGAAGAAAAAGGTCATCGCACACTTGAAGGAGCGTGGGATTGAGGTAATCGACGTTGGAACCGACTCCCCCGAAAGCTGTGACTACCCCACCTTCGCGCACGCAGTTTGCAAAAACGTGCAGAACGGTGTCACAGAGCTCGGCATCTTGATTTGCGGAACAGGCATTGGAATGTCAATGGCTGCAAACAAGCATCGCGGAATCCGTGCCGCCGCATGCTCCGACACCTTCAGCGCACGCCTCACCCGTATGCACAACGATGCGAACGTCCTTTGCTTTGGAGAGCGTGTCGTTGGAATGGGACTTGCCTGCGACCTTGTAGACAGCTTTATCGACGCGGAATTTGAGGGCGGAAAGCACCAACGCCGCGTAGATATGATCACCGCAATTGAAAACGACGAATTTCAAGCATAACAGATAAATTTATTGAAAGGAATCACTATCATGAGACAGCAGGATTTGCAGAACGTAGCAGATGCTATTGCCGACTACCTTCCCGAAAGCTATACCTCAGCGATTATTCTCGCCGCAGGCAGTTCTACTCGCATGGGCGATATCAACAAGCAGCTTTATCAGCTCAACGGAATTCCCGTTCTCGCACACACAATGATCGCATACCAGAAGTGTCCCCTCATCCGTGAAATCGTTGTCGTTACCAAGAAGGAAGACTTCAACACAGTGATCGAAATGCGCGACAAATACGGAATCACCAAGCTCAAGCATCTTGTCACGGGTGGAAAAACTCGTCAGGAGTCCGCGAAACGCGGCTTGTCCAAGCTGAATGCGGATGCGAAGTACGTCGCCATCGTTGACGGCGCACGCTGCCTCACCACCCCCGCTCAGATCGCCAAGGTTTGCTTGATGGCTTATCACTATAAGGCAGCATGCGCGGGACATCTGGTAGATGATACCATGAAGCGTGCAACCGTTTCCGGCTCTGTTCGCGAGACGGTGGACCGCACAAACCTCTGGCAGGCACAAACGCCCCAGGTTTTCAACGCGTCTCTTTACCGCGCCGCTCTTGTCAAGGCGGAAACGGATCACTTTGAAGGAACGGACGATTCCGCGCTGATCGAGCATCTCGGTTACCGCGTTCGTTTGGTAGAATGCGGCCGCGCCAATATCAAGATCACAACGCCGATGGATCTTCCCATGGCACAGGCGATCCTTGATTACAGAAATCGCGAATGATGACAGATGTTCGCATCGGTCACGGCTATGACGTGCATCGGCTCGTTCCCGACAGAAAGCTGATTTTGGGCGGTGTCGACATTCCGCACACAACCGGACTCCTCGGTCATTCGGATGCCGACGTGCTGCTCCATGCAATCTCCGATGCCCTGCTTGGCGCATTGGCACTCGGGGATATCGGAAAGCATTTTCCGGACACTGATCCTCACTATCGGGGCGCAGACAGTCTTTTACTGCTTTCCCACGTCGTAAATCTCATTTTGGAAAAAGGCTATCGGATCGGAAACGTGGATGCAACGGTCATCGCGCAAGCTCCGAAGCTTGCTCCTTATATCTCCGATATGCGCGAAAATATCGCGCGCACGCTCTGCACCGATACCGACCGTGTCAGCGTCAAAGCCACCACGGAGGAGCATATGGGGTTCACAGGAGAGGAACGCGGAATCGCCTCACACGCAGTCGTGCTTCTCTATAAAGTATAAGTTTAAAGCGTACGGCAACGGCGTAAAAACATTTTCCACGTCCTTTCTTTGCTCCATCCCAACGCCGCGCCGCACGCATATCTTCCCTACAGTCTATTCACGCAATCGCTTTTTTGACAAAAAGCGGCTTTGAGTCTCATATTTTTCGGAAAGGATCCCCCGCGCATGATTTATATTTCCCCTTCTCTTCTCTCTGCCGATTTCGCGAATCTCGAAACCGCCATCAAACGCATTGAAGACGCAGGTGCGGATTACCTGCATCTCGACGTCATGGACGGTGCGTTTGTTCCCAACATGAGCTTTGGCGCTCCTGTAATTTCTTGCATCCGTCCTCATTCCAAGCTGGTTTTTGACGTCCATTTGATGATCAACGATCCGATTCGCTACATCAAGGATTTTGCAAAAGCCGGCGCTGATATCATCACCATTCACGAGGAGAGCTGTGAAAAGCCTGAGGAAGCATTGGATCTGATCCGCACCCTCGGCATCAAAACATCCATTTCCATTTCTCCCGCAACCCCCGTTGAAAAGCTTTATCCCTATCTTGACAGCGTCGATATGGTCTTGATCATGACGGTTGTTCCCGGCTTTGGCGGACAATCCTTGATTCCCGAAACGCTGGACAAGGTACGTATGCTTCGGAAATATAAAGAAGAGCACAACTTACACTTTGATATTGAGGTGGACGGTGGCTTGAAGCCCGAAAACCTCGCTCTCGCTACCGAAGCAGGTGCAAACGTTATCGTTGCAGGTTCTGCAATCTTCCTTGCAAAAGATCCGTCTGCTGTCATCAGCTCCATGCGCGAAATTGCAGACGCACATCCCTATCGAGCTTAAAAAGAAAAAATCAGGCATCCACGCAACACAAGCTGGATGCCCGATTATTTTTACTATAAAAGCATGAAAACCAAAGGAATGGTAATGCACCCAAGCAAATGAGAGACCAGTGCCATTCCTGCGGCAACAGACACGTCTTTTCCGTATGCACTCGGAATCACAACCGTATTCAGTCCCAGAGGCATAGCAAGCGAGGCAACCGTACACACCATCATGTTTTCGGGGATCTCCATCCCGAATACGGGAGGAAGGAATCGAAGGATCGCCCAAAATGCCAACGGAATCAGCAAAAGGCGCACCGCGGTGACGGCATAAATACTGAAATTAGAAAACGTCTTTTTGAAATCGATATTTGCTACGGTCATACCCGTCAAAAGCATGGCGACGGGAGACATGCAGTTCTTGAGGGCTTCAATACAGGTGTCGATCGCAGTAACGGGCGGCACAAGAACCGAAGGCAGCTCAAACGCGGGAAGAAGTGAAAAGACGATTCCGAACACCATGCCGAGAAACACACCTACAAACATGGGATTCAAAAGCGACTTCAGCTTTTGCCGAAGCGTGGTTTTCCCTTCGTTCATCAAAAGTGCGGGAACTGCCCAGAGATAGATCAGAAGATACAGGGGCATGACAAAAATCAGATAATCCGCCGCATAGGCAGGAAATACAGCTCCCACAACCGAGATGCCGACGTAACCGAAGTTAGAGAAGCAGAGCCCGTAAATAAAAATGTTTTTTGTAAAGGAATCCTTTGTTAAAATTCCGGAAATCAGAAATGCCAGCGGAACAATGACAACCAAAAGCCCGGCGCTGAACAAAAACAGAATTCCCGAATTTCCGAGCCGATCCACTGTAAAATCATTCATAAATGTCTTCAGCATCAGCGCCGGAATGAAGAGCATATTTTCAAGCTTGGCAAGAATTTTTGCCGTCGCGTCCGGTAAGAGCTTCCATTTGGTCAGCAAAAAGCCGATCAGGATCAAAATAAACAAATAAATAGTTTGTCCGCTGGTCGCAGAAAAGATTTCCATAATGACAGCCTTTCTGAAAACATTAAAATCTTTCCCTATTTTACACCACGGGAGAAAAAAAGTCAATACAAAATCGGAACTTTTCTCCTTCGAAATCAGATCTTTTCTTTTTTTGCAAAACGCTCACCATCTATGTGCATTGTTTCCATTTTTTGCTCAAGGCTTGACAAATACAGCGGAAATCGTTATAATTTATATCTTCCTATCACATCCTCAAGATCCGATTTTAACTGCTTTTCGTTTTGCAATTCTAAAAAGCATACAAATTTTCATACATTGATAAAGCATCCTATGGAGGTCCAGATGAACATCGTCACAACTACGTCCGTATACCCTCCGGGATATCCGTCCGACCAAGCACTTCTCCGCCTTGCAAAAATCGGATTTTCTCATCTCGATATGGCATTTGACTACTGCACCCAAAAGGATCATCCGTTCATGCAGGATGATTGGAGACTGTGGGTTGAAAGCCTCAAGGGGCTTGCTGACCGCACGGGTGTCCGCTATACACACGCACATTCTCCCGGGAATACCACGCAAAAAAGCGAGGTAATTTTACGATGCATTGAGGCATGTCATATTCTCGGCATTTCCTATCTTGTCATTCATCCCGCGCATAAAATCGGAGATGAGATCATAACGGATAGGAACGAGTTTATTCGCGTCAACCGCGAAGGTGTCCGCAAGCTTCTTCCCTATGCCGAGAAAAACGGCATCACGATCCTCTCCGAAAATCTTCTTTGGGGCGCTTCTACAGATCCGCTCCTCATTGCAGAGCTTGTCAAAGCCGTAGACAATCCCTTTTTCGGATGGTGCTTCGACACAGGACATGCACATTGCAGTGCTGTTCCGATCAGCTCATTGCATGATGCAGCGGTTCTTCCCCTCTCTCTTCATATCCAGGACAACAGCGGCAAGCCATGCAAGGATGAGCATCTCATGCCAGGTGACGGTGGAATCGATTGGAAAGAGTTTTTGATTCTCCTTTCCGAAATCGGATACAAGGGTGAGCTTGTTCTGGAAGCGCACCACCAAAGTCTGGAGTCACCCGATAGTGAGCGGGATCTGATTCTTTCCGAGCTTCTTAACCGCGCAAAAAAAATGAATGCCTACTCAGAAAAGCTCAAGGCTTCTTTATAAACATTTTCCGCAAAAAGCATTTCTAAAAGCTGCGTTCCCACTTCAGGACGCTAACATTGAATCACAACGAAAGGAGCGAGCATGTTATCAGCGATTCACAGCTTTCTTGACGGACTTTCCCCAAGTGCTTCCGTCATTATTTCCATTGCATGTATGCTGTTTTTCGGCTTTGCCATGACCAGACTGACAAAGCTGTTACGACTTCCGAACGTCACGGCATATATCATTACAGGAATCCTTTTAGGTCCGTACTGCCTTGATATCGTTCCCACCTCGGTGGTTGAAGGAATGGACTTTCTTTCCGACATTGCCTTGGCACTCATCGCCTTCAGCACAGGCGAATTTTTCAGGCTATCGGTTTTAAAGAAAAACGGAATCCGCGTTTTCATCATCACCGTTTTTGAAGCCCTCGCGGCATCGATAGCCATATTTATTCTCACGTTTTTCATTCTCCGACTTCAGTTTGCTTTTTCCATCGTACTCTCTGCCCTTGCTGCGGCAACGGCATCCGCATCGACGATGATGACCATCAAGCAAACGGGCGCACACGGAGATTTCGTCAACACTCTGTTGCAGGTGGTTGCCATCGACAACATCGTAGCGCTTCTCGCTTACAGCGTCGCCATTTCCCTGGCTTCCGCTTACAATTCCGGAGAAGGGATTCTTCCTCTCGATATTCTTTTGCCGCTCCTCATTAATCTTGGCGTTTTGATCCTTGGCGGTGTATTCGGAATATTTATGAAGGTGCTTCTGACAAAGAAACGGTCCACCGATAACCGTCTTATCGTCTCTCTTGCGCTTTTGTTTGCGTTCTGCGGTATCTGCACGCTCTTGGATATCTCCCCTTTGCTCGGATGTATGTCCATGGGAACAGTTTACATCAATCTGACCGAGGATGAAAAGCTCTTCAAGCAGCTCAACTATTTCAGCCCTCCCCTCTTACTTCTCTTTTTCGTGCGCTCCAGTCTGAACTTCAAGCTGGACGCCCTCTTCTCCGCTGTTGGCTCGATCGGAAGTACGCCTTTGATCGTTGTGGGACTTCTTTACTTTGCCGTGCGTATCGTCGCGAAATATGCAGGAGCGTTCTTGGGTTGCCTTTGTGCAAAAAAAGAAAAGAAGGTACGCAATTATTTGGGCTTTGCCTTGATTCCCCAGGCGGGTGTCGCCATCGGTCTTGCAGCTCTCGGAGCAAGAACACTTGGCGGTGATATGGGAATTGCACTCGAAACCATCATTCTTGCCTCCAGCATTCTTTATGAGCTGGTAGGTCCTGCCGCCGCAAAGGTTTCACTTTATCTTTCCGGCTCTTATTCCGAAGCCCTTGAGGATCTTGTTTCTGTAGAACAGGTTAAGGAGGACGGAAAAGAAAAAACAGAGGTGGAGCTCCTCATCGAACGTATTCAGAAGATCCAGGAGCATATTCCCCCTGCTGTTGTTTCCCAAAAGGAAAACGAGGACGCCTTTACCGAGGCGGCAGAAGAACAGTATTCACATCAGCATTACAAATACCCGCCACGGCGGTTTAGAAGATAGGAGAATTTCAAATGATCGATCCAATTGCTTCTCTTTTAGGTTATTGGGCACAGTCCATTAATATTTATACGGTCATTCTTCGTTTGTTACTCACGCTTTTGCTCTCTGCTATTCTCGGCTGTGAGAGATCCAGCAAACGGCACGCTGCAGGTCTTCGTACCTTTATGGTTGTGGCGCTTTCCACCACAGTTTCCATGATTTTGGATCTTTATCTTATGCAAGGCGCTCTTGGAGGAATCTACCCCATTTCTGCGGCTTCCCTGATCGGTCTTGCGATCATCACCGTCAACTCCATTCTCTATTCTTCAAGAAGTCAGATCAAGGGGTTGACCACCTCCGTCGGTCTTTGGTCCTGCGGCATTCTCGGTCTTTGCATCGGTGCCGGGCTCTATACCGTTACGCTTGCCATCTTCATCGCCTTGATGTGCAGCCTTTCGATCTTCCCGAAATTCGAAAGATATCTCAAAAACCGCTCCAACCATTTTGAGATCCACCTGGAACTAAAAAACATTGCCTACCTTCAAAATTTTGTAACGACCATCCGCGAACTCGGAATGAAGATTGACGACATTGAAGTGAACACTGCTTATCAAAATTCCGGCTTGAGCGTTTATTCCGTTGCTATTTCCATCGGAAGTGAAGAACTTAAAAAATACAAAACACACACACAAATCATCGAAGCTCTCAGAACGTTGGATTACGTTTACCACATCGAAGAGATGAATTAAAAAAAGCACGCTGCCTCAAATTGCGAGGTAGCGTGCTTCTTTGTAATTAAGATTCCATTTTTGACATTTCCCTTTGAGCCATGACAAGACCGTAGTAAATGCCTTCCTTTGCCATCAATTCATCATGCGTTCCCATTTCCGCGATCCCGCCGCGATCCAGTACCACAAGACGCGTGGCGTTTCGCAAGGTGGAAAGACGGTGTGCGATCGCAATGGTGGTTCTTCCCGCAGAAAGAGCTGCCAAGGCATCCTGAATCAGCTTTTCCGTCTCGGTATCCAAGGAGGAGGTCGCCTCGTCAAGAATCAGGATCTTGGGATCATGCAGCAATGCGCGTGCAATGGAAATCCGTTGTCTCTCACCGCCCGAAAGCGTGTGTCCTTTTTCACCGACGTAGGTATTATAGCCATCGGGAAGACGGATGATAAACTCGTGAGCACCTGCCATCTTGGAAGCATTGATCACCTCTTCGCGCGTGGCATTCGGCTTTGCGTAGGTAAGGTTCTGCCATACAGAACCGGTAAAGAGGAAATTCTCCTGCAATACCACGCCCATTTGCGAGCGAAGCTGTTCCTCTGGGATTTCTCTGATATCCTTGCCGTCAATTCGGATCGCACCTTCATCTACGTCATACATTCTCATGACAAGATTGATAAGTGTGGATTTTCCGACGCCCGACTTTCCGACAAGACCGATAAATTCCCCCGGCTTGATATGAAGATCAATATCGTGGAGAACCTCGGATGCGTCCGCGTAACCGAAGGAAGCGTGATCAATATCGATATACCCTTCTATTTTTTCAAGCGTACAAACATCCTTTTTGAGTGGAGCCTCCGCCTCATCGATCACCTCGTAAACACGTGTCAGCGAGGTCATCATCAGCATAAAGTGCCGAGGAAAGTTCATCAATGCCATCATCGGAGCAAAGATCATTCCCGTATAAGCGGAAAACTGAGCCATTTCACCAACGCTCATCTGTCCCGCAAGCATTTGATTTCCGACGTAAAACAAAAGAACGTATTCACCGAAACCAAGGAAAAAATTTAACAGTGGCATCAGCAGTGCCCAAATTTTCTCCAAGCGGAGCTGTGCATCGCGTTCGCGTGCCGCCATACCGACGTATCTTTCCTCCTCGCGTCGCTCCATACCGTAGGATTTGACCACGCGGATGCCCGAAAAGATATCGTGAAGCGTTGCATTTGACTCGGAATTCATCTGCCATCTTCTGTGAAACAGTGTCCGCATAAAACGCCAGAACAAACGGAAGGAAAGCGCTACCAAAGGCATCGGAAGAAGAATCAAAAGTGCCAGTTTCCAGTCATACACCAGCATAATGACCGCAATTCCCAAAAGCAACAAAAACTGCTCTGCAAGGCTTGGCAGCTGATTGACAAGAAAGTTTTTGATTTGCTGCGTGTCACGGTTCACACGAATCATCAATTCTCCCGACGTTCTCTCGGAAATTTTCGCGATAGAAAGTCTTTGGATCTTCTCAAAGACAAGATTCCGCAAACGGACGATCATATTGTTCCCCGCAACAGTCAGAAAATATCCTCTGACGACGCCGATCAAGCGGCGAAGAAGATTGGTCAGCAATAGAGACAGCACCACCGCAAAAAAGCCGATAAAGAACACGGTGTTGTGCGTTACGGGCTCTGTTGGCTGTATGTATCCATCCACCATGTGCCTGTTGATCATGGGGATAAAGATCGCCACCGCAGTACTCAAAAAGAAGAGAATAACCGACAGAGAGAGCCTTTTCCATTCGCTTTTTGCGTGTCCTCCCAATCGCCGCAGTGCTTTGATCTTGGAAGCGCAGTGCGGACAGGAATGTGTACCTCTCGGATAGGGCTTGCCGCACTTGGGACAGCTTCGTCCTCCCATGCCCGAAACTCCCGAAAAATCAGTATTTCCAAAGCGAAGAAAATGATTCCCACGCTTCACCGCTCTCGCCATCACGGCACTGTATCGACTATCCCCACGAGCAAAGATCACATGCTTTTGATCGTTCTTTCTTTCATAGGAAACGAAAAAGCATCCGATTCCGTTAATCACCTCAAAGCGTTCGATATTTTCCAACCTCTCGTGCAGATAAAGCTCTTCCCCGTGATAAACGAACAGCTCTTCGCAAGAAATCACAGAAAGAGACTGTACGTGCACCTGCGCCTGATCGGGATGAAGATTGGAGCGCAAGATATCCACAGTATTTTCTTCTGTCAAGGAGGGGATGCGACGCACCGCCTCATCCATCAGACGAGATTGAATGTTTCCCATACGTCCCCCTTACAGATACAATTCGATCTTCTTATAGCTCTTCTTGTCCAATCCTGCAACAGAAGGGATCTCAAAGCGGTTTCCGTTGACGTCCAACATCAGAACACGGTCATCGCTCGCGTGAATGATGCTCCGATAGGTATCGTGGAGAGTAAAGCTGACCTCCCCTTCCTCAGTCATCACCTTCCAGTAGGAAAAGCCGTACCGTTCCTTGACCGAAAGAATCTTTTTGATCACAGGAGAATAATAACGTCTTTCAAGCTCCTCGCGCAAAAGTTTCGCTCCGTCTCCGAAAATTTCGATATCACGGATGATTCCGATCTCCTCATTCTCCGCATTCAGAACCGAAATAAATTCCCATTGCAATTCAAACGGGAACTGACGGCAGAGAAATGCCCGTTCCTTCACGTCTCCTGTTTGAACGTACAAAAAATGATCCTCGAAGAAAAACGAAGTGTTTTCCGGTGTCAACCAAACAGTAACGGAAAGCTCAGCAAGTGAGCGTTCCTTTCGTTCCATATCTTTTTTCACGTCCAATTCCTCCTCACTCGCTGATTCCTGCACTCTTCAGAGCCTCTTCCTGCAAGGTAAACAGCTTTTTGTAAATACCGTCTTCCTTTTCGAGAAGCTCACGGTGCGTTCCACGTTCGGCAAGCTTTCCGTGCTCAATCACCACCAATTCGTCTGCATCGCGAAGCGTTGAGAGACGGTGTGCAATCATGATCGTTGTTTTTCCACGGATCAGCTTTGAAAGTGCCTCCTGAATCCTTCGTTCCGTTCCCGTATCCATTGCAGCGGTCGCCTCATCCAAAATCAAAATCTTCGGATTTTTCAAGATCGCACGGGCAATGGAGATCCGCTGGCGTTCCCCTCCCGAAAGATCCTTGTACCCAAAGCCGATCCGCGTATGGTAGGCATCGGGAAGCTTCATAATGAAATCGTGAGCCCCCGCGCATTTGGCAGCTTCAATCACTTCTTCAAAGGTTGCGTCGGCGCGCGCATAACGGATATTGTCAAGAATCGTACCGATGAAGAGATAGGTCTCCTGGGAAACGATGGCAATATTGCGATAAATCGAGGCAATCTCCAGATCCTTGATCGGGTATCCGCCGATTCTGATTTCACCGTCCTCGGCGTCGTACATCCGCATCATCAAATTGGCAAGGGTACTTTTCCCTGCTCCCGTGTGACCGACGATGCCCAAAATATGTCCTTCGGGAACTTCAAAGGTAACGTCGTCGATAATCTTCTTCCCTTTTTGATAGGAAAAAGAAACGTGCGAAAACTCAATGCTGCCACCGAGATTCTCAGGACGAATCGGATCTTTGCGCTCACTGACATCAGGCTCTGCGTCCATGATCTCAAAAAGCCGTTGCATGGAATTGGAGCAATTGGCAGTCCAATCCAGGAAGTGAATAAAGAATTCAAGTGGGGAGAAGATCATTCCCATATAGGCAATAAAGGTCAAAATCTTTCCGTAGGTCATCCCGCCGACACCGACAATGATCATCCATCCGCCAAGTGCCCACGCAATCACAGTTCCTACGTAGAGAATCTGATGGGCAGCGGGCCATGAAAAATTGGTAAAGAGAGAAAGCTTTTTTTCGCTTTCCGCCAACGCATCGTTCCTTCCCGTAAAACGCTTGATCTCTTCCTCTTCCTTGGAAAACGCCTTAACAACACGCATTCCCGAAAAAACGTCTGCCAAAAATCCGTTCATCCGTTTGGAATGAGAGTAGCGTTTTTGATGTAAGGTCCGCTCGCGTCGGAAGAGCCAGCGCATCAGTACCAGAAAGATGGGAACGGTGATCAAAGAAAACAGTGCTAAGATCGGTTGTATGGTAAAGAGCAACACAGAAACCACGGTTACTTGGACAATATTGATCAAAAGATACGGCACACCGTCACAGAAAAAGCTGTAGATTGTATTAGCATCCTCATTGACCTGCGTCATAAGCCCCCCTGTCTGTCTCCCTGTAAAGAAAGAAAGAGAAAGACGTTCAATAGCTGAAAAAATTGTCTTTTTCAAATCAAAGACAACCTTGGCGGCAATCACCGAGGTCAGCCAATTGTTAACGGCAGTTGCGATCATTTTCAAAATTGCCGTGGAAACGATCAATCCGAGTACCAATAGCAGCTCTCCCTGAAACTGTCCGTCTCCGAGAATGACTTCATCATAGAAGAATCCGCTGGAGAGATAAGGGGCAAGAATGCTCATGGAGGTGAGCACAAGAAGAGACAGCACGGAAAGAATCAGATATCCTTTATAACGCAACAGAAAAACGGAAAATCTGCGGAACAGCTTTCCCTTTTCCATACAGTGGGGACAAACCTTACGGTTCAGATCGGGATATCGCAATCCGCACTTGGGACAGCATTTTTCCTTTGGATCGTCCTTCGGATCAATCTCAACGGCTTCGCCCTCGCACAGCTTATTGGCGTACTTTGAAAACAGAAACATCGATTCCTTGCAGAAATTTGTAAATGCAGACAGGAGGACGAAGCTCTCATGCTCCCCCCCACGACGTTTTGCAACCAACCTTCCACCCGATAACAGCTCCTCCACGCCAAAAGAGTGAAGCTCCGAGAGCGGAAACGTCTCATATTCAATTTCCTTCCATTCCGTATGCAACGAAGGAGTTGCAAGATGCGGACGCGCATAAGAGCTTTGGGAAAGTACGCCAAACGTCAGAATCAAGTTCTCCTGCGTCAGGAACAAATATACGTCCTGTGCAAGAAATTCCCGATTCCTGTCGGCGTGCGCTGCCAGCACGATTTCCGATGCAGAGACACTCTTTGCCTCCAAAGAGGCGATCACCTCATTCGGTATGCGGTCGATTTCAAACATGAGCTTTTCCCCCGTGGTGTATGTACCCTCCTTGCAGAGGAGGGCTTGGACTTACTGATTACGATTGTTCTTGCCGTTCTGGTTATTGCTCTGGTTGTTCTGATTGTTG
>JAZSMX010000125.1:0-5698 GCA_045536125.1 Eubacteriales bacterium
AAGTCCCGCGGGAATGAAGTAGCTCTCCCCCGGGGGCACGGGGACGTGACAGGGCACCGATTCCGCTTCTCCGCGTACAATTGCCGCGCGAAGCGTTTCTACCGTCTCGCCCTCCTTCAGTCCGCAGATGATCTCAGCGCCCTCCTTCGCATCGACGATATACCACATTTCGGTCTTTCCGCGGTCGTTTTCCACGCGCGCGGCATAGGCATCGTCGGGATGCACCTGTACGGAGAGCTTATCTCCCGCATCGATGAATTTGATCAAGAGGGGGAAGCCGTCGGAGCACGCGCTCCCTCCCATGATTGCCGCTCCGTGCGTCTTTAGCAGCTCGGAAAGCTTGATTCCGCAAAACTCCCCGTTTGCGACCTCCGACATACCGTCCTTTCGCACGGTCAGCTCCCAGCTCTCGCCGATCCTGTCACATTCACTTTTCTTATTCCATTCCTTCAAAAGGCGGTCGCCGCTCCACAGGGGAGAGCGTGTCACGCCCGTCAGCTTCAATGGGTACATCATATCTCCTTCCTCCCTCCCGAAAAGGCGCACCGTACGCGCCGCATGTCCTGTTGCGGGAAGGAATTTTTCAAAAATATCCTCGGTTCTGATTTTCAGACTTGCGGTATTGACACAGGGGTGACAGCCGACGTATTCGCCGCGCAAAACGTCCTCGTCCACAAGCAGCGTGACACGTTTTTCACGGTCGTTCATCAGTCCCATCACGCTGACAGAGCCCGGCAAAATATCCAGGTATTCCAGCATTTTTTCGGGACTTGCAAAGGACAGTCTTGCAGAGCCGATCTGCGCCGAAAGCTCCTTCGTTTTGAAGGGCTTATCCCCCGGCATCATCAACAGATAAAACGCAGTCCCCCGGCGGTTGCAAAGAAAAAGATTCTTGCAGATGAGAGCGCCCAGCACGCGGTCAATCTCAGCGCACACCTCCATGGTATCCGCAGCCGCGTGATCCACGCGCTCGTAGGGAATATGCAAGGCATCCAAAAAATCATAGGTACGCACCTCTCGCGCGGAGCGTACCTCAAGATCCGTCGGAGCCCCCTTTTCCAAGGTCATCATCCTTCAGTCCTCCAACAACGTATATTCGGGAAATTCATAATGCAAACGGCTTCCCGTGTCCGTTCCCTCGGGCAAAAGGAAGAGCGCGATAAACAATTCCTCCGTCCCATTTTGGGATTCATCCTTCAGATAGGCATATTCGCCCTCAATGCGCGTCACTACGTAATTTTTAGGTTCCATAATGCTCCTTACCGAAATATTGCATGCTTGACCTTGGAGGCGAGCCCCCTCATTTTAAGAAGGAACAGCCGCACGGGAAAAATGAAATGCCACAGCGCGGCATAGGTGCGATAGGCACGGGAGGCGGCACTGACGTGCTTTTCCCCACGGTAAAATTCGCTCACCACACCGATGATCTGATCCTCCTTGACGTATTCCTTTTTGTAGGTGTTGTCACCGCGGATGACGTAGTGATCCCGTCGCACCGCGATAATGCGGTGAAGCACGTACTTTCCGTCCTCACGGCGGTACATCGGAAGATCGTAGCGGCGCAGCCGCCCCTCCCCACGCGGAATCAGAACCACACGGTCGCGGCGATTTCTGAGCATCGGCTTCATGCTCGTGCCCACGGTGGTACTCACATAAAAGCCTTGCGTCACAAGCTCTTCCTCAATGCTTCTTTCCCTCGTCTCTTCCCTCATATCAGAATTCCGTTCTCACGCAAAAGCTCTATGACGCGGTGTACGTCGCGCTCCGCGATCTCACGGGAAACGTCGTACTCCCCAAGAAGACGCTCCACCACGTCCTCCTCGGTCAGGTCCTCCTTCGCGAGCAAATTCCACAAGAACGCGCCCGTTTCGTTGAGCTTGACCATTCCGTGAAAATTCTTACTTGTTTCTCCCACGGGCACAGCCACGTAATACGCGCCGACCTTCTGTATGGTAAAATCCTTATTGATCTGCATCGATCCGTCCTCTTTTCTTTAGTTTTCCGACATTGCGCGGTAGGCGATGAGTGAAGCCTCGTCCGAAATCGTGCAACGCAGCACGTAATAGGGCACGGCATCCACCAGGGCATTCAGCATCTCAAGTCGCCGCTCCACGCTTTTGCGCTCACCGCGCAGATAAAACTGGTGCATCAGACGCGCAAGGATCTCCTCGTCGCCTGCCCTTCTGATCCCGTTGACCTCGCCCCGTTCAATGAAGCAGACTGCCTTTAGGGGTGCTTTGATGTTCTCCCCCCAGTTTTCCTTTCCGTTCCAGGGGGTTCCGCATGCGGTGATGCTTCCGTCCTCTTCCACACGAAACAGGGGCTTATCTCCGTTGAGCACACGCGCGTTCGGAATATTCTTGATCCAAAGTCTCGTATGCGTGGATTTTCCCACACCGCTCCGTGCCAAGAACGCATATGCCGCACCGTCAACCTCTACCACGGAGGAATGCATCAAAAACACGTTGTACGCGGCAATTTCCTCGCAAATGCGGCGGTACACACAGATGCTTTCACAGTACCCTTCCGAATAGTCTCCGTGCTTTGCCTCCTCGGCAAGCTCCTCATCCGTGACCTCAACCGTAAACGAGGGATTTTCGGCATCGCTCAAAAAGGCGCGACACTGACGTTCGACAAAGGGATGGCGGTTTCTGATTCCGATCCTTACACCCGCAAGCTCAATCACAAACATAGCGCGCCTCCTTTCTCTCTTCGTCTTATTCTACCACAACCCGTTTCCTTTTGCAATAGGTTTTCACAAATTCAAGGCGCGCGCCGCGCGATTCTTTTTGAAAAAAATTCTTTCTTTTTTCCAAAAAGCCCTTTTCTTTTCTAAAAAACTATAGTATAATAATATCAGAACCCCGCCCGTCGGGAAAGAAAGGACCGTTTGCCAGCTATGAAACAGAAATATACCATCACCGTTTCGGATATGGTGCTCAACATCGTCAGTGACGCTTCCGCCGATGAGGTGGAAAGCATCGCCGCAATGCTTGACCGCCGCATGAAGGAGATCAGCTCCAAGAGCCCCCGCTGCACCAAGAGCGAGGCGGCAATTCTCTCCGCGCTTTCCTACTGCTCCGAGAGAATCGCCATGCAGGAAGCGTTCAAGAAGGTGGAAAAGGACGCATTCCGTTATGCGAGTGAAAACGAGAAGCTGAAAAAGACCATCGAACGCATGCAGGAGGAGCTTGACAATCTCCGTCGCGACGCGCAGGTCATGCGTACCGTCCTTGACCGTGCCGTTTCGGAGAAGGAGAAGAGTGCCTACACGCGCAAGCCCGCTCCCAAAAAGGCGGTGCGTGAGGCAACCCAGCTCTCTGCCTTCGATATGCTTCCCGAGGAGGAGTCGGTGCAGCCCACCGCTCCCGTGCCTCCCGCTCCCAAGGCGGTACAGGAGGAAGCTCCCCGGAAGGCGGACGCCCCCACCGAGAAGAAGTCCCCGAAGAAGGGCAAGAAGGACACAAAGCCGAAGAGTCATATCGGCGGCATGTTCGATCTGTTGACCTTCAGCGATGTCTGATCTGTATAAGCTTCCCCTCCCCGAGCTCCTTTGCCCCGCGGGCTCGCCCGAGGCACTGGATGCCGCCATTGAGGGGGGTGCCGATGCCGTTTATCTCGGTGCATCGCTCTTCAACGCGAGAATGAACGCTCATAATTTCGGCGGAGACGCACTGCGCTCCGCCGTTTTGCGCGCCCATTCCTACGGTGTCAAGGTCTATCTGACGCTCAACACGCTGATTTTTGACCGTGAGACCGAGGATTTTATCGCCTGCGCGCGCGAGGCGGCAAGCATCGGAATCGATGCCGTCATCGTTGCCGACCTCGGTGCTGCCGCCATTCTCCGGCGCGTTCTTCCCACCTTGGAATTGCACGCGAGCACGCAAATGGCACTTCATAACAGTCTATCCCTTCCGCTCCTTTTTGAGCGCGGCTTTCGCCGCGCGGTCATCGCAAGAGAAACACCGCAAAGAGACGTTTTCTCCGTTGTCAGCGCCTCCCCCATGGAGATTGAAGCATTCGTTCACGGAGCGCTCTGTGTCAGCCATTCGGGGCAATGTCTCTTTTCCTCGCTCGTCGGAGGCAGAAGCGGCAATCGCGGCGAATGCGCCCAGCCCTGCCGTCTTCCCTATTCGACCTCGGGAGAGCGCGCCCAAAACAGCTATCCGCTCTCCCTCAAGGATCTCTCCCTCGCCGCGCACATCCCCGCTCTGATTCGGTCGGGCGTCAGCTCTCTTAAGATCGAAGGGCGCATGAAATCCCCCGAATACGTGCGCGACACGGCACGCATCTTCCGCCGTCTCCTTGACGAACGGCGCGCCGCAACGCCTGAAGAGATGAAGGAGCTTTCCTCCATCTTCTCGCGCTCGGGGCTGACCGACGGATACTGGACCGAGAAAATCGGGCACGGGATGCTTGGAATCCGTTCCGCTCTTGACGTAGAAAGCACACGCGCGCTCTCTCCCTTTGATAGGATCACGCGTCGCGTTCCGATTTCCCTTTTTGCTACCATGAAAAAGGACGAGCCGATCTCCCTCACCGTTTCCGACGGTAAGGATTCTGTCACCGTGTACGGTGACGTTCCCGAGGCGGCACGCACCGCGCCTATCACGCGCGAGTCCCTGGAAAGAAGCCTATCAAAGCTCGGTGCGACGGTCTATACCGCGCGCAGCTTTGACGCATCGGTCGACGACGGACTGATGCTTCCCGTTTCCCACCTCAACGACCTGCGCCGTCGCGCGATTGCCGCGTGGGAGGCTCGTCGCGCCCCCGTTTCTCATCCCATGCATCCTTACGTGCCGAATAAGCCGACCGAGGCGCGCCTTCCCCTCCGCTCCGCAGCCTTCCGCGAGGGCGCGCAGATCACGCCCGAGGCACGTGCGTTCTTTGATCGGATCTATCTGCCCCTGTTTCAATCCAATGCCGATTGCGACGGTGTGATCTTACCCCCCGTGATCTTCGATCACGAAATTCCCACGGTGAAGGAAGCCTTGCTTCGCGCGCGCGAGCGGAACGTTCGTTACGCGCTCCTTGGAAACCTCGGGCATCTTCCGCTTGCCACGGAGGCGGGCTTGATCCCCGTGGGAGACTTCCGTCTCAACATCACCAACTCCGAAACGGTTGCGGCTCTGGAGGAGCTTGGCATCCGCGCGTCGATCCTCTCTCCCGAATTGACGCTGGCGCGCGCCAGGGATCTCGGCGGCAACACCGCCTTGACCGTCTACGGACGGATTCCCCTGATGACGCTTGAAAAATGCGCGATCAAGGAGCTTGCCGACTGCAATGCCTGCAACTCCTCCGTAGTACGCCTTACCGATCGTCGCGGTGTCAGCTTCCCCATTCTGCGTGAGTGGGAGCACCGCAACGTTATCTGCAACAGCCTTCCCACCTCGATGTCCGACCGACCGGACGAATTGCGTGCGCTCCGTCTTGACGCGCAGCATTTCATCTTCACCGTGGAGTCACGCGACGAGGTTAACGAGGTGGTCTCCGCCTTCCTTGCAGGTCGCGCGCTTCCCTATCCTGTCAGAAGAATCAAATAATGAAGCACTCCAAAAAGGGGGTGAGTCAAATGCGAAAACGCATTTGTTACTCACCCCCGTCGTTTTTGCTTTGCGGCTTCGCGCCTTAGTTTCGCCCGTTGATGGATGATATTTTGAGATTTTTCAAGCGAAAACCGCAAATTCCGCGGCACGCA
>JAZSMX010000139.1:0-10920 GCA_045536125.1 Eubacteriales bacterium
CACCGTCATTCCGACCATGGAGTTTGCAAAGCAAATGGTAAAGCTTGGCGGCGGCAGTGTGATCAACTTTGCCTCCATGAACTCCTACTGTCCCCTTACCCGTTGCTTTGCCTATGCAATGAGCAAGGCGGCAATCACCAATCTGACACAGTCCTTTGCGGCTTACTACGCACCCGCTAAGATCCGTATCAATGCGATCGCCCCCGGCTTCATGGTCAACGAGCGCAGCAAGGCATATCTCGGAACGGTGGAGGAGGGTCTGACAAGGCGCGGTGAGAGCGTGATCTCTCACACCCCCATGGGAAGATTCGGACAGGCATCCGACCTTCTCGGCTGCGCGGAATGGCTTCTCAACGAGGAAGCATCCGCCTTCGTGACGGGTGTAACCGTCCCCGTAGACGGCGGATTTTTGACACTCGGTGGAGTTTAATTCTCCGCTCTTCATGTCTCGGATCTTCAGAATTGAGGTGATTTTCAATGATTTTGACAGATTATTTCAGAAGCACACATGACGCGACCTGGGATTTTGCGCTGCAATCGGGAGTGCGTCACGGTGTGATCCGACTTCCCGAAACCGATGATTTTGATCTGACCGATCCCTCTCATTGGAACACGGTTTACAACCGCTTCCAAGACTTCGGGATCACCCCTCTGGTAATCGAACCGATGCCCAACGAGGTACACGATCATATCAAGGCAGGCGACGAAAAACGCGACGAGAGCATCGAACGGGTGCTGAAAATGTTCCCGATCATGCGCTCACTCGGCATCGACACGATCTGCTTCAACTGGATGGCACATATCGGCTGGCTTCGCACGCGGAGCAACGTCCCTGAGCGCGGAGGCGCCATGGTGACCGAATTCAAGAAAGCCGACTTTCGGGAAACGGGAGAAAGCATCACGGAAGCCGCTCTTTGGAAAAATTACGAATACTTCGTCAAAGCGGTCATCCCCGAAGCCGAAACATACGGCATCAAGCTCGCGCTGCATCCCGACGATCCGCCCGTGCCGCGGCTTGGCGACGTGGAACGGATCATGATCTCACGCAAAAATATCCGCCATGCCGTCAACGGGATCGTAAAGAGTGACAGTCTCGGCATTACGATGTGCCAGGCGAATTATTATATCATGGGGGAGGATCTTGAGGATACGATTCGGGAGTTTGCCGATCAGATCTATCTCGTTCATTTCAGAAACACGACGGGATCGCTCGATCACTTCCGTGAAACCTTCCATGATAACGGTGCGATCGATATGGCTTGGATCATGAAGATCTACAAGAAATACGGTGTGAACGTACCGATCCGCGTTGACCACGTGCCGACCATGGCGGGAGAAGCCTCGAATTTCGCGGGCTACGACGCCATGGGACGCCTGTTCGCCATCGGCTACCTCAAGGGCATTCTCGATGCCTGCAAATGAGACGGATTCAAGAACAACGAAAAACTGACAGGAGATGATACTTTATGATAACAATAGGCAGTGAAACGGTCAAACGGCAGGAGAACTTCTGGAGCGCGGCACTCTTTCACCCCACCGACGCCATCGAAGATCCGTGGGGAAAACGGATTCTTGACCGCATCGCCGCGGATCAGGCGATCCACACCGTAAGAATTTACTCCATGTTTGAGGACATCGTGTTCCTTGATGAATGCGGCAGTCTCTGCTACGATTTCAGAATCAGCGATCTGCGCCTCGATTATCTGACCTCTCTCGGCTTCAAGCTTCTGATCGCCTATGCGGGCATGCCCGACTGCATTGCCGACAGCACCGAGAACAAAACCAGCGTGTCCAAGAACAAAACCCGATACAAGGGCAAAATGTGGAACACCTCGATTCCTCGCGATTACGCTCTTTGGGAAGAAATCTGCTACGAATACACAAAGCACAATATCGAACGGTACGGTGAGGACGTCGTTTCCAAATGGCAATTCCAATGCTTCAACGAAGCCGACGTAGCCGCCTTCTTTATGGGAGACACACACGAGGATCGCTGGGAGGAGCGATGCGAGGAATACTGCAAGCTCTACAAAGCCTACGAGCACGGCATCCGTCGCGCCTCCGAAAAGATGACGGTCGGCGGTCCGGCGCTTGCCCACAGACAGGATTTCTTCGGAAAATTCCTTGATTACGTCAAGGAACACTCACTTCAACTCGATTTTATCTCGGTGCACAATTACGGTGCAATGCCCGAGGAGCTCAATGACGGTTCGAAGGTCATTACGGTGGAAAACAATCTCAATCGGCAGAAAAAATACGAAAAAACCATCAAGGAACACGGATTTGCGGGGACAAAAATCGTGGTGGACGAATGGGGCTTTGCGACGGGAGGCTTCTTAAACAAAGAGGAATGCCCCGCGCTGATGTTCAGAGAGACCGAAAAATTCGCCTCGTATTACGTAAAGCTGATCTCCGAATTCATCAAAAACGACCTCAATCTTTCCACGCTGATGATCTGCCTTTCGGGGCAGCATGAGATGGTGGAGGATTTTACGGGCTTCCGCAATTTCTTCACGCTCAACTTTATCGCAAAGCCCATTTATAACGCGCACATCCTGGCATCAAGGCTTTATGACGGTCTTCTTTCTTCAAAAACGGAAAACGAACACCTGCACGTGATTCCCACAAAGAACGCACGCGGCGATTACGCGATCCTTCTCACCTACGCGTCCGAATGCTTCGATGAGGATCTTCCCACGGTCACGGAAAAGCTCTCCTTTGCGGAATCCATCGGAGAAAAGAAGACCGAAATATACTGCATCGACAAAACGCACACCAATCCTTATACGCTTGCCCTTGAAAACGACATGCTGATCCCGACGGAAGAAGAGCTCAAGGTCCTTCGCGCCGCGGGCATCCTCGCTCCCGTTTATACAGGGAACACGGATGAGATTGAACTGGAGCTGACCGCCAATTCCACCTATTTGATCACGGTAAAAGGAGAAGAAAAATGAAGTTTAACGCAAGAGACGAAATCATTGCCTTAACACCGCTCTGGAAAGGGGAACGCTTCCCCGACGGACGTCCGAAGGTGGAGCAGAAATACATCGACGAAATGTATAAAATGACCTTGGAGGAGCTTTGGAAGCCCATCTTCCTAAAGGGCTACGAAAGCCAATTTGAGGGAGACCTCAAAACTCTGCACGATGACGGCAGGAAGCTGATCGGGCGCGCCGTCACCGCCACCTACGTTCCCACCCGTCCCGACCTTCTTGAGGTTGCGATGGAGCAAGGCAAGAAGGAAGGAAGAAAAGGAAACTTCAATCAGTGGGTCATCGATACGCTGGTGGAGGGCGACGTGGTCGTGGTCGATATGTATGACAAGATCTACAAGGGCACCTTCCTTGGCGGGAATCTGACCACCGCGATCCGCACAAGAACCAAGACGGGAGGCGGCGTGATCTGGGGCGGCATCCGCGACACCGAGCAGATGAAGCAGGTTCCCGACGTTCAGGTCTACTACCGCGGCATTGATCCCACTCCCATCCGCGAGTTCGTCATCAAGGACTTCAACGGCATCACAAGAATCGGAAAGGCGACCGTCCTCCCCGGTGACATCGTATACGGTGCGGGCGGCGGTGTCCTCTTCATCCCCAGCCACCTTGTCAAGGAGGTCGTCGAGGGAGCTGCCAAAACGCACGTCAAGGACGACTTCGGCTTTGATATGATCTCCGCGGGAAGATTCACGACCGCGCAGATCGACAGAGCCACCTGGACCGAGGAAATGCTCGATATGCTGACAAACTGGATCAAGACAGATCCCAGAGGTGAAAAATACAGATACCTTGATTGGTCCGAGGAATACAAGCTCGCGCGCGAGGGAGATCCCAACGACACGCAAACCATGCTTTGAACAAAGACAGGAAAAGCGTTCATGCCACGTTTGGTCATGAACGCTTTTTATTGTGTTTGATTTACTTGATGGGATATCCCTTCGCGGCGTAGACACCGTCAAGGCCGTTCAATGCATCGTTGAGAAGCTCTACCATGTCTCCAACGAACAATTCCTCACAGCCTGTGATCTTGCCGGGGTTATATACCGTGAATTGGCTCATATCGTAGGTCGCATCGCTGACCTCGAATTTCCCCTTTTCGTAATAAACGTTCATATCGAAAAGGAGCTCGGCATCCTCCTCACCGCTTGAAGAAATCTGGAAGCCGCGACTGCTCAAGAAGGCGTGGTGCTGAGGATCTGCCGCTTCGTTGTTCCATACGTGATAAGCGTATGACTGGTACAGAGCGATGGAGATCGTGTTGTCCTTCGAATTCCAGTATATTTTCGTGTCAAACGTCTTTAAATAGCTGTTTTGTTTGATCTCAACGCGATCCGCATGGAAGAGAATGTGGTGACCGTAGTAAACGTTGTCCGCCCACGCCTCAGTGCTTTCGTAGTTGACGTTATCCCAGCCGTTATGGTACGGAAGCTCGGAGAGGGATCGGTACTCATAGCAGTCGGCTTCATCGGGATAGACGGAAGCGCGGATCGCGTTTTCCTTGTGAATCGCATCCATGATCTTGTGCATATTGGTGTCCCCACCTGCCCCACAAGCAACCAAGGACGCGCAAACAGTGATCAATGTAAGCAAAAGGCATACAATCTTTTTCATTGGATATCTCCTTTGATCAAATCATTTGTTCGGGAGCGCAAAGAGCATCCCGAGGATCGCTCCTATTTTACCACGAATTTCCGAACAAGTCAACATCCTCAAAAAAAATTAACAGTCAGTCAGCAAAAATTGATTAAGAGCCCCAAAAACACTTCTTCCGGCTTGCTCCCCGAAAAGAAGCCCCACGTTCAGATGCGCGAGCGAGCGCGCAGTTGGCGCGGTGTGCAGCCTGTCACCCGATGTACGACCTTGCGGAAATAGGACGCCGAGCAAAAGCCCAAGCGACGGGAGATCTCCTCCACCGAAAGATCGGTCGAGGTCAGAAGCACCTCCGCGCGCTCCACAAGAACACGGTGCCAGGCAGTCACGGGAGTACAGCCCTTGATGCGTCGGAAGGCGGCGTAGAGCCCCGATTCGCTCACGTGGCAATGTCGCGCCAATTCGGGCACCGAAAAATTCTCCACCTCCCGCAGGTAGGCAAGTGCCGCCTCTACCGTTCGGTGCGCGCTGTCCGTCACAACAGAGTGCATCCGCGGAAGCATACGGTCAAGCAACAGATAAAGGCATCCGATCGAATAAAGATCCACCGTGCGATGTGCGGCAAGCCGTTCCAGTGCCTCCAAGGTGTCCGCATCCGTCGTGACGCGCTGGATCGGATACGTCCCCGACATAGGCATCGGAAAACGAAAAAAACCGTAGGAATCAAAAATGACCTCACCGTCACCGCCCCAAACGGAAACGTAGGAAATGCCGCGCGGAATATAGAACAATTCCCCTTCGGAAAGCGTCAGCTCACCGCCGTCAAAAAGAAGTCGCCCCCGTCCGCGTCGCATAAAGCCGACGAAATGACACTCGTTTCCGTTCCTTATCTCGTTTCTCTTGGTCTCTTGAAAGCAAAATTGCCGAAAGATAAAAAAATCGTCAAGCAGGTCACGTTCCATCGCACTTCTCCTTTCTTCCTCTCTTTTTTGTAGGATCGTGGTTGTTTTTTTATATGATAGCATATTTTTTCCGAGCTGTCAAGGTGGTACAATGAAGGCGGAATTCAAACAACGCAACGAAACCGGATTTCAAACAAGGAGACAATTATGAAAAATCAAGAAATTCTTTTCACCGCTCCCGGCATTGCCGAATTACAGGAGCATCCCGTCCCCGTGCCGCAAGCGGGCGAGGTCGTCGTGCGCACCGTCCGCTCCACCATTTCTGCTGGCACCGAGCGCGCGCTCGTTTCGGGTGATCCCAACGTCAACACACTCGGGCGCAATATTCCCTTCCCCCGTCAGTCGGGCTATAGCTCCTCAGGTGTGGTCGTTGCTGTGGGAGAGGGCGTAAATACCGTCTCGATCGGTGACCGCGTCGCCGTCTATTGGGGACGACACGCACGTTACCAATGCGTTCCCGCCTGCCATGTAGTACCGCTGCCCGAAAGCATATCCTTCTCCACCGCTGCCCTTGCGCACATTGCATGCTTCCCACTTGCCGCGATGCGGAAGTGCCGCCTGGAGATCGGTGAGAGCGCCCTTGTCATGGGACTCGGTGTGCTGGGACTTCTCGCCGTCAAGATCCTTCGCGCCGCAGGTGCAACACCGATTGTCGCCGCAGATCCCGTTCCCGAAAAGCGCGCGCTTGCGCTCCAATACGGCGCGGATTTTGCACTGGATCCCCTGTCTCCCGATTTCGCAACACGTGTCAAGGAATTGACCGAGGGTGGCATTCACGTTGCCATTGAGGTCACGGGTGTCGGACCGGCGCTCGACACGGCGCTCGACTGCATGCGTTCCTTTGGACGCGTCTCTCTCCTTGGATGCACGCGCGACAAGAACTTTACCATTGACTATTACCGCAAGGTGCACGCTCCCGGAATCACACTCGTGGGCGCACACACCAACGCACGTCCCAACACCGACTCCTCCGCAGGACTCTGGACGACGGGCGACGACCTCGCGGCAATTCTGCGTCTGGTCGACACGGGACGCCTCTCGCTCGACGAAATGATCGAGGAGATTCACTCTCCCGTCGCCGCTCCCGAGCTCTATGCAAAGCTGACCCGTCAAAAATTCTTCCCGCTCGTTCAATTCGACTGGGACGCACTCGGGGATGACTGAATAGGAGCAAAACAAAATTTTTTAAGTCAAGGAGAATTTATGAATCAAGCATATCTGCGTCCGGAGCATCCGAATCCGATGATGGAAAGAGAACGTTGGGTCAACCTCAATGGAGAATGGATGTTTGAAATCGACCGCTCCGAGAGCGGAATCGAAAGAGGGCTTGTCCAAAGCGAGACCTTGCAAGGAAGGATCACCGTTCCTTTTTGTCCCGAATCCAAGCTTTCGGGAATTTGCGAGCATGACTTTATGCGCGCGGTCTGGTATAAAAAGAAAATCGTTTTGACAGAGTCGGAAATCACGAACAGACGGATTCTTTTGCACATCGGCGCCGCGGATTTCGAGACTCACGTTTGGATCGACGGAGCATCGGCGGGCTTTCCTCACGTCGGCTCCTCCTCTCCTATCGACTACGACGTCACGCAGCTTGTCAAGGTTGGCGAAAACCTTTTGACGGTCTTGTGTCTGGATGACATCCATTCCCCACGCCAGGCGGGCGGAAAGCAGTGCCCGTCTCTTAATTCCTACGCTTGCTATTATACGCGCACCACGGGCATCTGGCAGACGGTATGGTATGAATCCGTTCCCGAAAGCCATATCAAATACGTCTCCTTCCGCCCCGATGCCGAAAACGCAAGCGTCAGCGTTTCCTGCGAGCTGTGCGGCAGCGGCGCGCTCACCGCACGTGTGTTCTATGAAGGACGTCTTGTAGGAGAAGCCTCCAAGAAAAATCGTTCCGTGACGGCAGATCTTGAAATTCCGCTTTCGGAAACACATTTGTGGGAACTTGGTCATGGCAGACTTTACGACGTGGAATTGACCTTTGGTGAAGACGCGGTCAAAAGCTACTTTGGACTGCGTTCGATCGATCTGAAGGACGGCAAGTTCTTCCTCAACGGGAAATCCGTTTTCCAACGTCTGGTGCTGGATCAAGGCTACTATCCCGACGGAATTTGGACTGCTCCCGACGATGCGGCTTTTGTCCGCGACATCGAGTGTGCCATGTCGGCGGGCTTTAACGGTGGAAGACTTCACCAAAAGGTGTTTGAGCCCAGATTTCTTTATCATGCGGATCGCATGGGATATATGGTATGGGGAGAATATCCGAGCTGGGGCATTGACACCTCAGATATTGCTAATCTTTCCGCATTCCTGCCCGATTGGCTGGCGTGCGTAAAGCGTGACCTCTCGCACCCCGCCGTCATCGGTTGGTGTCCCCTCAACGAGACCGGAAACTACGGTCCTCAAAAGAAGTGGCAGGATAACAACTTCCTTCGTATCATTTATGAGGCGACCAGGGCATTTGACCCCACCCGCCCCTGCATCGATACGAGCGGAAACTATCACGTGGTAACCGATATTTACGACGTGCACGATTATGAGCAGGATCCCGCAGTCCTCAAGGCGCGTTATGATGCACTTGTCAGCGAGGGAACGCTCTTCGAGGCGGTGCACGACGGATACCGCCAGCACTGGGAGGGACAGCCCGTCTTTCTGTCCGAATACGGCGGCATCGGCTTTCAGCTTGCTACGGATAACGCTGAGAAAGCATGGAGCTACGGAAATGCCACACGCTCTCCGGAGGAGTTTTACGAGCGCTACCAAGGACTGACCCACGCAATTCTTGACAACCCTCGGATCATGGGCTTTTGCTATACACAGCTCACCGACATCGAGCAGGAGCAAAACGGACTCTTTACGTACGAGAGTAGAGAACCCAAGTTTGATACGTCGGTCTTGAAGCGCATCAATTTGCACCGCGCGGCGGTTGAGGATTGAAGAAGATGATTTGAATGCATTGCCCATTACGTTACTCAAAAAAGGAGACCGACCATGAAAAAAGTCAAAATAGCACAGATCGGAACCAACGGCTACAGCCACGGCAACAATATCTGGAACAGCCTGCGAAAGCAAAGTGATCTGTTTGAGATCGTGGGATATGCCCTCCCCGAAAACGAAAGAGAACAAATCCCCAACCGAACAAAGGATTTTGACGACTATCGCGAAATGACGGTGGAGGAGATTCTAAACGATCCCGAGATCGAGGCGGTCGCTATTGAGACCGAAGAAATCCATCTTACCAAATATGCGATCATGGCGGCACGCGCAGGAAAGCATATCCACATGGAAAAGCCGGGCGGCGTCGATCTCGCACAGTTCGAAGAACTGATCGACTTGGTCCGCGCAAAAAACCTGACCTTCACAATTGGATATATGTACCGCTTCAATCCCAAAATCAGGGAGGCAATCGAGAAGATCAAGAACGGTGACATCGGTGAAGTGTATTCCGTTGAAGCGCACATGAATTGCAATAATCCCGTCGAAATCAGAAATTGGCTCGCCCATTTTCCGGGCGGCATGATGTTCTATCTGGGGTGCCATCTCGTCGATCTGATCTATCAGATTCAGGGAGAACCCGAAGAGGTGATTCCCTTCAATTGCTCCACCGGATACGAAGGGGTGACTGCCGACGACTTTGGAATGGTCGTGTTTAAATATCCAAACGGAGTTTCCTTTGCCAAAACCTGCACGATTGAAAACGGCGGTTATTTAAGACGTCAGCTTGTCATCTGCGGTACAAAGGGAACGATCGAGATCAAGCCTTTGGAGACCTCGGTCGGAGGCGGTCTGATATATACCGCCATGAAGGAAAACTATCTTGAGAATTGGCACGATGCGGGGATATTCACCCAAAGCGAGCACTTTGACCGCTATGATGACATGATGAAAAATTTTGCAGAGATTGTAAGAAAAGAAAAAGCAAATCTTTATTCCTATGACTACGAATTAAGCTTATACAGACTGATTCAAAAGGCATGTGGAATCTGCAATTGAGTAAAGGAGAACCATAATGAAAAACAAGCCTACTTTTTTACAGCAGAACAAGCCTCTGATCACCTGCATGGTGTTATCCCCCACACCCGACGAGATCATTCGGTTGGTTCGTACTGCCGCCTTTGACGGGGCTGATGCGTATGGCTTTACGCTTGAACTGCTGGAGGAGCAGTACCGAAACGAGACGGACGTCAAAAGGATCTTTGATACCATGGCACCGCGTCCAATCTACGCGACAAACTACCGCGCGGCATATAATAAAGGAAAAAGTGATGAGGAGATCGCGACAGGCTTTTTGTGGCTGTGCGACATGGGAGCAACCATGATCGACGTCATGGGAGATCTCTACTGTGCTACACAACATGAGATAACAAAGAACCCTAAAGCAATCGAAAAACAGAAGTCACTGATCGATCAGATCCACGCAAAAGGGTGTGAAGTGTTAATGTCTTCACATACCTTTACCTTCATGAGCACCGATGAGGTACTCTCTATCGCCAAAGAGCATCAGGCACGCGGTGCAGACATCTCAAAGATCGTTACCGCTGCCAATAGCGAGGAGGAGGAGCTGGAAAACCTGAAAACCGCGACCGTTTTGCGCCGTGAGCTGGATATCCCCTTCCTGTTCCTTTCTGCCGGAACACACAACCATTTGCACAGAGCGTTCGGCCCCATGTTCGGCTCCTGCATGTGGTTGACCGTATCGCAGTACGATCAGTATGCGGCGCAATCCCAGCCGCTTTTACGCGCCGTTCGTGCAATCAAGGACAATTTTGATTGTTGATCCAACAATAATAAAGCCAAAGCACCCCGTTGTTCCATCACCGATTGTTTCGGATGCGCATGTGAACACGGGGTGCAAAATCGTTTTCCCCTCTTTTGTAGAATCGTGGTCGTTTTTTGTATGATAGCATGTTTTTTTCTGTCTTTTAAGATGGTATAATGAGGACGGAAAATATGAAACAGAAGGAGAAAGCTATGAAAAATCAGGAAATTTTTTTCACAGCTCCCGGCATCGCCGAATTGCAGGAGCATCCCGTCCCCGTGCCCTCGGCGGGTGAGGTCGTCGTACGTACCGTCCGCTCCACCATCTCCGCGGGCATCGAGCGCGCGCTCGTTTCGGGAGATCCCAACGTCAACACGCTCGGGCGCAATATTCCCTTCCCCCGTCAGTCGGGCTACAGCTCCTCAGGTGTGGTCGTTGCTGTGGGTAATGGTGTAAGCACCGTCTCGATCGGTGACCGCGTTGCCGTTTATTGGGGACGACACGCACGTTACCAATGCGTTCCCGCCTGCCATGTAGTACCGCTGCCCGAAAGCATATCCTTCTCCACCGCTGCCCTTGCGCACATTGCATGCTTCCCACTTGCCGC
>JAZSMX010000050.1:0-67017 GCA_045536125.1 Eubacteriales bacterium
GCGCCGGGAAATTTGCGGTTTTCGCTTAAAAATACTATAAAATTTGATAGAACGATGGGCGAAAATGACGGCGTCGAGCCGTCAAGCAAAAACCACGGGGGTGTCGACCAAATGCAAAATGCATTTGAGACACCCCCTTTGGTTATGGGAGGGGAATATTTTCTTTTTTCTCAAATACGACTCTTCCGTCGCGCACTGTGGCAAGCACCGTGTCGTGATTTGAGATGCGTCCTTCCAGCATTTCGGTGGAGAAAGCATCCTCCACCAGACGTACGACGGCACGGCGCAAGGGACGTGCTCCGTAGACGGAATCAAACCCTTCCTTCACGAGAAGCTCGGTTACCTCACTTGCAAATTCGATCTTGATTCCGATGGATGCAATGCGTGCGGCAAGATCGTCCAGCATCAAGCCTGCAATTTTTTCAATGTGCTCTCTGGAAAGTGAATTGAAAATGATGATATCGTCGATGCGGTTGAGAAATTCCGGGCGGAAGGTGTTCTTCAATGCCTTCATCATACGTTCGTTCTGAGAGCTCCGTTCGTCCTCACTTTCATTCTGTGCGGTGAAGCCGAGTGCTTTTGTGGCACTTAATTCACCTGCTCCCACGTTGGAGGTGAGAATGATGACGGTGTTTCTGAAATCAACGCGTCGTCCTTGAGAATCGGTCAGAATACCGTCCTCAAGCACCTGAAGAAGAATGTTGAATACGTCGGGATGGGCTTTTTCTATTTCGTCAAACAGAACGACGGAATAGGGCTTTCTTCGAATACGCTCGGTCAACTGTCCGCCTTCCTCAAATCCGACGTAACCCGGGGGAGAACCGATGAGCTTGGAAACACTGTGCTTTTCCATATATTCGGACATATCCAAACGGATCATCGCCGAGGAATCCCCAAACATAACCTCGGCAAGTGCTTTGGTCAATTCTGTTTTTCCGATGCCCGTAGGTCCCATGAAAATGAAGGAACCGACAGGACGGCGCGGATCCTTGAGTCCGGTTCTTCCGCGGCGGATCGCTCGGGAGATAGCTTCCACGGCGGCATCCTGGCCGATGACACGCTTTTTCAGAAGCTCGGAAAGCTGCAAAAGTCGCTCGCTTTCCTCTTCCAAAAGGCGATTTACAGGAATACCGGTCCACTGTGTTACAATGGAAGCTACGTCATTTTCCGTAACGGTGAGCGTCTTTGCTGTTTGGGTTTCTTTCCATTTTGCATCCTTTTCTTCAAGCTCCTTTTTCAAAGTCTGCTCTTCGTCACGGAGAGCAGCTGCGCGTTCAAAGTTCTGTTCTCCGATCGCGTCCTCTTTTTCCTTGGCGAGCACACGGATCTTTTCTTCAAGCTCCTTGTGGTCGGGTGGAGAAGTATGGGCTTGGATTCTCAGTCTCGACGCGGCTTCGTCGATCAGATCGATCGCCTTGTCGGGGAGAAAACGGTCTGTGATATACCGTGCGGAAAGATGAACGGCAGCTTCCAATGCGCTGTCAGAGATGGAAAGCTTGTGATGCGCTTCGTATTTTTCACGCAAGCCGCGAAGAATTTCCACGGCATCCTCTTCGGTAGGCTCACCTACGGTGACAGGTTGAAATCTGCGCTCCAATGCCGCATCCTTTTCAATATGCTTCCGATATTCACTGAGGGTAGTAGCACCGATGACCTGCATTTCTCCGCGCGCCAGGGCGGGCTTGATGATATTAGCGGCATCTACAGCTCCCTCGGCAGCTCCCGCTCCGACCAACGTATGGATTTCATCAATGAAAAGAATGAGATCCGGATTTTTTGAAACCTCCTCCATCACGTTTTTAAAACGCTCCTCAAATTCACCGCGGTATTTTGCCCCTGCAATCATAGAAGCGAGATCCAGTGTGACAATCGTCTTCTTCAAAAGTCCTTCGGGAACGTTTCCGGCAACAATCCTTTGTGCCAATCCTTCAACGACAGCGGTTTTGCCGACTCCGGGTTCACCGACAAGGCAAGGGTTGTTTTTCGTTCGGCGAGAAAGAATTTGAATCAAACGCTCCGTTTCGGTGTCTCTCCCGATGATGGGATCGATTCTTCCGCTCTTTGCCATTTCGCAAAGGTCTCTTCCAAAGCTTTTGAGTGTCTGGGTTTTTGAAAGCGCGTCGCTCGTCCCCTCATTTCCGGCATGTGTGAAGGAGGCATTGCCGGGACGTTCATTCGCGGATGCGGAGGAAAGGTATGCTGCAAGCTCGTTTTTTAATTCGGAAAGTGAGATTCCAATGCCTTCCAACAGTTTGACAGCGACACAGTCTTCTTCCGCAAGAAGCGCCGCGAGGAGATGCTCGGTTCCAATATATTCACGGTGATATCTCTGCGCCTCGGAGAGCGAATTTTGAATAATATTTTTGGTACGCGGTGTCATATCCGCCGCTGAAACGGAGGAGGGAGATCCCGCGCCCGCAATGCGGATGATGGCGTTTTTTACTTTTTCCGTTTCCGCACCGCGTTGACGGAGGTAGTGTGCGGCGACGCCGCCGCTTTCCTTGCAAAGTCCCAAGAGCAGATGCTCGGAACCGATATACGTGTGTCCGAGCTCCGATGCGCTTTGCAAGGAAAGGTTCAGTACGTTCTGTGCTTTTTGTGTGAATCTGTTTTGCATAACTTCAGATCCTTTCCGTTATTTTATGCGTTCTTTTCCGTTGCGTCCAAAATCTTTTTTATTTTATGTGCGCGAAGCTTGTCCCGCGCGCTTTCTCCCTTGGGGGTGTTCTCGGAGGAAAGAGTAAGGGTGGCGGGCATGGTTTCCGCGAGAAGTGTTCCAAGCTGCTCATAGGTGATGTCCTTGACGATGCCGAGAGCAATACCGAATCTTACGTCGGCAAAAAGCTTGATCATTTCCGAGGAGGAGATCATATGTGCATATCGAAGAATGCCTTCGCTTCTTAAAATTTTATCCGTCAGACGGTCTAAGGAATCTCCTGTGATATTCTTTCTCGCTTTTTCCTCACTTTCCGAAATTTGACGAACCGCATCTCCGAGCTTCCGAAGCGTTTCTTCTTCGCTGATTCCTAATGTGACCTGATTTGATATTTGGTACATGCATCCCGCCGAACCGCTGCCTTCACCAAACAGCCCCCGCATGGTAAGTCCAAGCTTGGAGAGCTGGGAAGAGAGGGAATTCATATACCCACCACGCGTAAGGGCAGGGAGAAACATCATCACGGAAGCTCTCATGCCTGTTCCGAGATTGCTGGGGCACTGCGTCAAGTACCCTAACTGCTCGCTGTAGGAAAAATCAAAATCCTCATCCAACCGTTTTTCGGTGTTCAACGCGTGCTTATATGCTTCTTCTAAGGCAAGTCCCGGAAGAATGGACTGTATACGAAGATGATCCTCTTCACACACCATTACGGCAATCCCCGGCTGTTCCATCAAAAAGAGTGCACGGGGAGAGTTCTTTGTAGCAAATTCGGGGCTGACGTAATGGCGTTCTACGTAAGACGTTGCCATGACGGGAGAAATATCCGAAAAATTGATTTTGCGAAACCCGGAGGCTTCTAAGGGAATGCTGACCTTTTGAATGATTTCATTTGCCGAATTGGCATCAAGGCGCGATGAAAAAGGGTAGGTGTTGATGTTTCTTGCAAGACGGACACGTGTACTGATCACCGTGTCGGCAGATGCTCCCGAAAGATGATACCAAGACATATTATTCTGCCTCCTTTCCATTTTCTTCTGCTTTTTTGATTTCGTCGCGTAAGCGTGCCGCGCTTTCAAAGTCTTCCTTTTTGATGGCTTCCTGCATTTCCGCACGAAGCTTCTTGATTTGATTTTCGCGCTCCTGCTTTGCGCGATGACGGGCGGGAAGTGCTCCCGTATGAACGGTCGTTCCGTGGATTGAGCGAATCATTGGGGAAAGCTCGCTTGAAAATACGGAATAGCATTCGGGGCATCCTACCTTTCCTTCCTTCAAAATTTCCGCATAGGTCGAATGGCAATTCGGACAAGCCTTTTCACTGTGGAGTGATTGAGGCTTGGAAATTCCGAAAAAGCCGCCGAACAGGTTGTCCTGAAGCTCGGAAAAAGGATCGGCAAAGCTCCCCATCATCGAGGTGACGTCCTGTAAATCGCCTTTTTCACGCAATGCTGCGGCACATTCACTGCAAAGAGACAGTGAACGTGTTTTTCCGTTGATATTTTCATTATAAAAGACGGCGGCTGTTCTTTTTTTGCATTTTTCGCACAACATATGATCAATCCTTTCTGTCAGAGGTGCTTTTTGCCCCTCTTTTGTTATATTATAGTACTGCTTGTCCGCAGATTCTGTCACAATTTCTGCCGATTCAAAAAATAATACGCTTTACATCAAAGAGAGAACGATTTGCTTGAGAACGTCTGCTCTGACGACGGAGCGCAGAGCAGGGGGGACGGAGGAAAAGGCTGCCCCCGATATGGATGCATAGGCGATTTTAAATTCTTTTTCCGTAATGAAATCGTTTCCGTAAAGATTTTTCAGATATGCAACCGCTTCCGCTTCGTCGATGGAAGCTCCGATGGCACAAAGAAAATGCATCAGATATTCGTCGCGCCCCATTTGCTTTCGGATGATACGGATACAACCGCCGCCTCCGCGACGTGATTCGATGATATAACCTCGCTCGGGGGTGAACCGGGAGGAGATGACGTAGCTGATCTGGCTGGGAACACATCCGAGGCGATTTGCCATTTCGTTGCGTTGAAGCTCAAGCGTTCCGCCTTCCTCGTTAAGCATTTCTTCAATTATTTGAGCAATGTAATCTGCAAGCATCTTTTCTCTCCTTTTTTGACCTTCTTTGAGTTTCTGAGCTTATTATATCCGAAAAGTCAAAGAAAGTCAAAGTCAAAGAAAGTCAAATTTGGACTGATAAGAACGGTTTTTTTAAAAAAATCAAATGATTTCGCTGTTTTTCTCATTTTTTCTTTCTTTTTTACTTTTTTGATTTTCAAAAACGAAGGAGCCCGATATTGACAAATGATTTTTTTTATGCTATACTCTAAAAAATAAAGTAAGATGAGAGGAGGGAACACATGACGGAAGAAAATAATGCGGAGCTTTTAAAGCTTGAGACATTGGATGAAATTCAATCACCGACGGATCTGAAGGCACTTCCTGCTGAAAAAATTCCGCAACTCGCCGAAGAAATTCGCCAATTTTTGATCCACCGTGTCAGAGAAAACGGCGGACATCTGGCTTCCAATCTCGGTGTGGTAGAAATGACAATTGCCATTCACCGTGTGTTCGACTCTCCGAACGATCATATTATATTTGACGTAGGACATCAAAGCTACGTCCACAAGCTTTTGACAGGAAGAAAGGAACTTTTTGATTCGTTACGTGTCGCGGGAGGACTCAGCGGTTTTCCAAAACGCTCGGAGAGCGATCACGATGCATTTGGAACCGGACACAGCTCTACGTCTCTCTCCGCCTCTCTCGGCTTTGCGGAAGCGGATAAGCTCAAAGGAAGCGATGCCTACACGGTCTGCGTTTTCGGTGACGGAGCTTATACCGGTGGGATGATCCACGAGGCGCTCAACAATTGTCGCAAAAATTTGCGATTGATCATTATTCTTAATGAAAACGAGATGTCCATCTCAAAAAATATCGGACGGTTCGCAAAATCTCTTTCCAAGCTGCGTACCTCTCGCGGATATTTTAAGACCAAAAATGTAACCGCTTCGATTCTTCAAAAGATCCCCTTGATCGGAAAACCGATCTTTTCCTTACTTCTTCGCACCAAGATGTCCTTGAAGGCGTCTCTTTACGGAAGTAACTATTTTGAAAATCTTGGACTTTATTATCTGGGGCCTGCGGACGGAAACGACGAAGAGGTTGTTGAAAAGCTTTTGCGCGAAGCAAAGAAAACGGGACAGAGCTGTGTGGTTCATCTGAAAACCAAAAAAGGAAAGGGCTACGCCCCTGCCGAGGCAACCCCCGACAAGTTCCACGGAATGTCTCCTGCGGCAAAGCCTTCTTTGGAGGAGGCAACCTTTTCCGAGGAAATGGGAGTTTTTCTTTGTGATATGGCACAGAAGAATCAAAAAATCTGTGCAATCACGGCTGCAATGGCTGACGGAACAGGGCTTTCACAGTTCAGGTCCTCATGCCCCGAGCGCTTTTTTGACGTGGGGATTGCCGAGGCACATGCTGTGACCTTTGCCGCGGGACTTGCAGCAAACGGAATGCGTCCCGTGGTAGCGGTCTATTCTACGTTCCTTCAACGCGCCTATGACAGTATCGTTCACGATGTCGCTCTTCAGGATCTCCCCGTTGTTTTTTGCATCGACCGCGCGGGGCTCAATGCAGGTGACGGTCCTACACATCACGGTACGTTTGACGTTGCGTTCCTGTCGGAAATCCCGAATCTTGAGATTTATACTCCCATTACGAGATTGGCACTTCGCAATGCGCTCTACCATGCTCTGCATGCAAGTCATCCCGTGGCAATTCGCTATCCGAACGGATGCGAGAACCCAAAGGTCGTCGATGCGTTTTATAAAAAAGGAACGGTTCGCGACGTGGGCGTGCGGTGCGATTTTGAAGACGGAGCGCTGTGTGACGGAATTCTGATCACACACGGGCGCATCGTTTCGGAGGCCTTGAAGGCAAAGTCTATGTTGAAGGAAAGAGGATTTGTGCTCGGTATCCTTCTCTTGGAGCATCTGAAACCCTATGAAGCCGTTGCAAAGGAGATTCTTCCGTATCTTCCGGAAAAGGAAATGAAAATTGTTTTTCTGGAGGAAGAGATCCGTTCGGGCGGGATGGGGATGATGCTTCGTGACGCGCTTTCCGCGTACGAAGTCATGAACAATAAAAACACCGAAATTTTGGCACTTGACGACGGTTTTGCCGCTCCCACGGAGGACGTGGGGGTGCTTTCTGCACAAGGACTTGATGCCGACGGCATCAAGCGCGCCTTTCTTTCATAAAAAATCAAGACCTTTCTGCATCAAAGCAGAAAGGTCTTGATTGCTTTTACGGCAATTCCGTCTTTGTATTCTCCCACCTCACCGAGCGCGAAAAAGCGTTCTTTTTCATCATAGAGACGCACGCGCGTTCCGAGTGGAAGAGATGCGCCTATTTTTTTGAGGTAGATCTCGCAGCCGCCTCGGCAAAGCTTTTCATAAAAGGCGGAGAGGCGAAGAGAGGGAAGTGAGGAGAAGAGGGATTCGGTGGGAAGAAGTATGGTGACACGTTCTTCGTCGCTCATTTCCTCCAATTCCTTTACGGAATACGATTGTTCGATCGGAAAGCCTCCGGTTTCCAACCGTTCCAAGGATGCCATCGCTCCTCCGCATCCCAATGCAGCGCCGATGTCGGCGCAAAGTGTACGAATGTAAGTACCGCCCGAGCAGATGACGTCCAGCACGTATTCCGAGGGGGTATCCGTTGGGGTGGATTTTAGGTAGAATATTTCGATCCGGCGAGGTTTTCGTTCCACGACAATGCCTTGCCTTGCAAGATCGACCAGCTTCTGTCCGTCTACCTTGAGTGCGCTGTACATCGGAGGAATCTGTTCAACGATTCCCGTAAAACGCGGAAGGATCTCTTCAAATTCCGTTTGTGTCGGAAGAGTGTCAGATCTGGAAAGCACCGTTCCCGTAGTGTCTTCGGTATCGGTTGTGATTCCGAGCTTGATTGTTGCGCGGTAACGCTTACGGTCGGTAACAAGATATTCAGAGGCCTTGGCGGCACGACCGATCAGCACGACGAGGACGCCGGTTGCCATGGGATCAAGTGTCCCCGTATGTCCTACGCGGCGAGTGTGATAGAAACGTCGAACCTTTCCCACAATATCGTGTGAGGTCACACCGGCATGCTTGTTGACGATCAGTACGCCGCTGATTTCTTCTTCTGACATAATTTCACCCTTCTTCATTTGATGATCAAGTGCTCAAGAGAGCGCTTTTGTACGTAATGAATCCCGTTTTCACGGTAATAAGTAACGCTTCCGTCGGGGGATTCATCGGTTATACATACCGTTTCATCGGGCTTGCCGAGTCCTAAGACCAAGGCGGGTGTGATTCCGTTGGGAAGGGAGAGGAGAGATACGAGCTCCGTCGGTGAAAATGATCCGATCATGCATCCGCCAAATCCGCTTTCCGTAGCGGCAAGCATCAGAGTTTGTGCCGCGATTCCAACGTCCTTTTGGAATTTTTCGGCATTGGCAATCACTGTGTCATCCGTGCAAATCACGATATATGCCACGGGAGCATGTCCTACGGGGGGGAGCTTTGTGTCCTTCAGTTTTCCCGCCCAACGGGTAAGAGATAAGACTGCGTCGCATTCTTCTTTTCTTGTAACCGTGCGAAATTTCAGCATTTGAAGATTGATCGAGGAGGGGGTGTAGCGTGTATGGTCAATCCAATCCGCCAAAAGCTCCTCGGAGATGGGGAGGGTGGGATCGAAGCTTCGGTAGCTTCTGGATGCCTTTAAAAGATCCTTTAACATATCGTTCTCCTTTTTAAAAACTTACCCAAGCAGAGTAGATGACCTGTCCCATGCTTGAAAAATTACGTTCGTATTCGGTCATCACGTTGTCCGATGCCTTTTCGGAACGGTGCAGATCACGTGTCATCCATTCGACCTTGAGTCCGCAACGGCGGAATTCTTCAAGACTGAAGTCAAAAAGTCCTTCGTTGTCGGTTTTGAGCTTCAGCATACCGCCCTCACGAAGGACGCGTCTGTAAAGCGAGAGAAATCCCTCGTGCGTCAGTCTGCGCTTGGCATAGCCCTTTTTTGGCCAGGGATCGCTGAAATTGAGGTAGATGCAATCGACTGATTTTTCGGGGAACCATTCGGCGACGTTTCTGGCATCTCCGATGAGAAACCGAAGATTATCGGGGCGCTCATCCTTGGCTTTCATTGCTTTTTCAAGAGCAATGCAGGCGACGTCGGAGATACGCTCCATCGCGATCCAGTTGCACGTAGGATATTTGGATGCCATCCCCGTGGCAAAGTCTCCTTTTCCGCAACCGATTTCAAGCTGCAAGGGGCGTTCGGTTTCAAAAAAAGCTTGCGGGTCAGGGGTGGGGAGTGCTGCGGGATCGATCAGAATTTCATGACATGCAGCGATGCGTTCCGCACCGTGCTTCTTTTTTCTCATTCTCATAATTGTATTCCTCGTAAGTATATTTCGTTTTGAACGTCGTAATCTGTTGACAAAAGTCGAATGACTATGTATAATAGAACGGAGACTGATAAGAAAAGGGCACCAACTTTCAGGTCGGTGCCGTTTTGGTTGCTTGATTATGCGTTTTCTTCCAAGAATTTGACAACGTCGCCGACAGTTGCGAATTTGTAGATGTCCTCATCCTTGAATTCAACATCGAATTTCTCTTCGCAGATCATGACCAGGTCGGCAAGCTCAATAGAATTGATTCCGAGATCGTTTGAGAGATTGGATTCCAAAGTGATTTCGCTTGTGTCCAGCTGAAGCTCTTCTTCGAGAATCTTTTTTAAGGTGTCAAACATAACAGTCCTCCAATATGTTTTCTTTTCGCTTACGCTTTGATTTCTTAACACAAGATATATTATAAATGACAAATATCCGTTTGTCAAGCATTTTTTGGAAATGAAGATGTTTTTTTTCTAAAACCGCCAATTACGGAAAAAACGAAGAAAGGAGTCGAAAATATGTGCATTTTCAAGAACCGACCTTGGGCACTTGCCTCCTTGTGCTTTGCACTTGTAGGCATTCTCGCCTACAGCCTTTCTCTCGTTCTTTGCATTGTTCTATGCTTCCTTTTTCTGATGCTTGCGTGTGTCTGTGCGATTTTCTATTTCAAAAAGAAAGAACGAGCTTTCTTTTTGTCCTTCCTTTGTATCGGTGCGGTGACTCTTTCGCTGTTTTCCTCCGTCTTGTTTTTTCATACACCACGCACCCGCCTTGAAGCAACCGTCGGAAAGCAGGTTGTGTTGGACGGATACGTTTTACGCACGGTTTCTCTTGGGAGCAATTCCTCCGTCTATGACGTTGTTGTAAGAAGCCTTGACGGAAAGGAAGAAGGTCAGACGGTTCGAGTGAATTTTGAATTTGCCGCAGGGCTTTCATTAGGCGATTGCTTTGTGGCACGAATGACGGGCGAGGAGATGACCGAAAACGGATATGGAAGTAACCGCGATTCTTTGTTTTCGGACGGTATTTTTGCGATTTTTGTGTGTAAAGATGGGGATGAGCTTTCCGCAACAGGAGAGACGGCAGATACGCTCCCGATTCGTTTTTTGCGTTGGAGACAGGAGCTTTCGTTGCGCTTGGAGTATCTGATCGGAGGTGAGGAGGGAGCTCTTGCATCGGCACTTCTTTTGGGCGACCGTTCTTTCCTTTCTGATGATACCGTGCTTGCATTCCGCCGTTGCGGAATTTCTCATCTTTTGGCTTTGAGCGGACTACACATTTCCATTCTCATCGGATTTTTGGAGATGATTCTTACGCGCATCCGCGCAAGACGGTCAGTGAGAGCGGTTTGCATTATACTTCTTTCTGTTTTCTACCTTTTCTTGACGGGATGTGCTCCTTCGACCGTGCGCGCCGTCATCATGGTAACGGTTATTTCCTTGGGATTCGTATTCCGCGGAGATTACGATTCCTTCACTTCGCTCATGACGGCGCTGGTTCTGATACTCTTCTACTCCCCTTATGCCGCAAGGGATCTCTCCCTCTGGATGTCCTTTTTGGCGGCGGGAAGTATCATTCTTTTTTTGCCGCCGATTCACCGATGGATGCGTGAATTCTTTTCGAAGCACAACCTGCCGTCGCTCCTTTCCAAGGGAATCAGCTCGGTGCTGCTTGCCGTTTTTGTCGGCGCGACTGCCAATCTCGGATTGCTTCTCGTGCAAGCGGCTTTCTTCGGGGAATATTCGCTTCTGTCTATCCCTGTTACAATCCTGCTTTCTTTTCCCTTGTCCCTTGTGCTGGTGCTTTCCATTCTGTGCGGTTTTTGCCCTCCCATCGGATTTTTGTGTCGCGGTGTTGCATCCTTGATGCTCTTCGTTGCTTCGGAACTGTCCGCATTGCAAGGAATTCTCTTGCCGATCGGAGACGCTGCCTCTCTTTCCTTAATCCTTCTTTTGACGCTTCTTTTGATTTTGATAGCCGTTTTGCGTCTCCCGTTTGTGCACCGTTGGATTTTTGCAGTGATGGTGTCCTCTTTACTTTTGCTGCCGTGCTCCTATATGACGACGGAGATTGTTTGCACACCGATAAAGGTTTCCTATCTGTGTGACATCGAAGAGGAAGCATTGATCCTCAATTTTCGCGGGGAATGCACCGTGATTGATCTTTCGGCGAGTGATGCCGCGAATCCTTACAGCGTTGTAGCTACCGTACAAGAAGAACGGTGTACGGAGATCGGTGAGCTTGTTTTGACACACTATCAAAACTCACATGCTTCTTACGTTCGCATTCTTTCGGGAAGAGTCCGTGTCAGAAGGTTGATATTGCCTACACCGTGCGATGCGCGTGAGGCTGCGATTGCCAAGAGAATTGCAGACGAGGCGGCGCTACATAACGTTTCGGTATCCTATGGCTTTGAAAGCATCGGGACACCGATGCGGAGTGCCGAGCTTCTGTGCTATGAACCCGATGAAGTCGGAGATCGGTTGTCACGATTTTTCAGCATTTCTGTCGGCAAACAACGTTTGACCTATTTCAATGTCGCGTTTTTTGAAAGCAATCAACGCTCAACCGAGTATCGCAAGCTGTTAGAACAAAGTGATGCTCTGATCATTGATGCGGAAGGTGCTTCGTCTATGTCATCAAAAATACTTCCAAAAGAGATTTTGTCTGCCGAGCGGTTGATCCTTTCGAAAAAATCAATGCGTTCTCTTATTCCGACAAATGTGTCACGGTCGGTTGTGAGCTTTGGAAGCGCAGATTATCTATTTGAATAAAAGCCCTTTTCAGTGTCGAAAAGAGGCTTTTTTTCATATTCTGTTATTGATTCGGTTGCGTAATACAGAAGAAAGGTTGGAGAAATTATGACATCAAAGAATCATCTTTCGCGCATCTCGGTACTCGGTGGGGACAAAAGGCAGATCACGGCGGCGCAGATTCTTGCCGATAAAGGATTTTCGGTATCGGTTTACGGTATTGGAACGGGTAAGGATTTCCGACCGAACGTGATCCGCTGTGCGAATTGGAACGAAGCACTGCGTTCTTCCGATGTACTTTTATTGCCTCTTCCGATCAGTCTAGACGGTGTTCGGCTTCACATGCCGCTTTCCGCAGAGGAGTCGGATGTGAGGCTTGACGTTCTGTTGGATGCGGCAGAAGGAAAAACGGTATTGGGAGGTCGGCTTTCCGATCCGTTTGTTCGCCGCGCGGAAGAGAGTGGGGTGCGTTGCATTGATTATTTTTCATCTGAATTTTTACAACAGAGAAATGCTTTGCCGACCGTAGAAGGGGCGATTGAGATTGCAATGCGCAATTTGCCTGTCACCATTGCGGGATCTAAAATAGCCGTGGTGGGATTTGGTAGGCTCGGTGAGCTGTTGGCTTATAAGCTTAGTCTTCTCGGTGCTTTTGTAACGGTGTACGCACGGCGCGAGGAAGCTCTCGCCAAAGCAATGCTTTACGGATGCTCTGCGGTAAAGATTGGCGAAGGGGAGAAAGGTCTTTTAAGAATAGATCCGTCCACACGCGCTGTGTTCCAAACTGTTCCTGTCTGTCTTTTGAATGAAGACGTGCTGAAAAATCTTCCTTTGCATGCCTGCTTGATTGATCTTGCTTCAGCTCCCGGAGGAATCGATCACGTTGCGGCGGAACGGCTTGGAATCCACACCGTGTGGGCAACGTCACTTCCCGGAAAATACGCACCCGAAACCGCAGGAGAAATCATTGCGGATACCATAGAGACGATCCTTCTTAAAGATCATCCGCTTTAAGAGGGGCGAAGATATGAGGTGACACAATATGTTAGGTTATGCTTTTTGCGGCTCCTTCTGCACGCATGCGCGTGCTCTGGGGGAGCTGCGTGAATTGATCAAAGAGGGATACGAGATTCAACCGATCGTGAGTGAAACGGTTCGTACGACGGATACGCGATTTGGAAGAGCGGATGTGTTTTGCCGCACGGTAGAGGAGCTTTGCGGTCGGAAGCTGATCGACACGCTGACGGAGGCTGAGCCTTTGGGGCCGCGAATCTCGCTGGACGCGTTGGTGATTGCTCCCTGCACAGGCAACACATTGGCGAAGCTTGCCAACGGCATTACGGATACCGCCGTTTGCATGGCGGCAAAGGCGCATTTGCGTTGTGACCGCCCCTTGATCCTGGCGCTTGCCTCCAACGATGCACTTTCCGCAAATTTAAAGAATATTGCCACCATGCTTTCCAAAAAATGTGTCTATTTTGTTCCGATGCTTCAGGATGATCCCGAAAAGAAACCGCATTCTTTGGTTGCCGATTTTTCATTGATCCGTCATACCCTCCACGCGGCACAGGAGGGAAGACAGTTCAGAAAGCTGTTTTTGTAAAAAACGTTTTCAAAATACAGGATGCTTTTTCATGCGGTTTCCTTCTTGTGTGCGTTTGATCTGCATATTCTATTGCAGTAAACCAAGAGAGGTGGCATGATGAAAAAAGGACACGTTCGCATACGTCCCATCACTTTTATAATGCTTTTGTGGATGATTCTTACAGATCGCGCGGGAATCGGAGCCGTTACACTTATTGCAGCCCTCCTTCACGAGGGCGGACATATGGTTGCGGCGAAGCTGATGCATGTTCCGATCTCGATGCTTCGCATGGATTTTTTGGGTGCGCGACTTGACGTATCCGGACGTGTTCTTTCTTACGGAGAAGAGTGGCTTTTGTGCGCGGCGGGACCCATCGCGAGCTTTTTGTCATCCGCGCTGGCATCCTTTTTTTGGAACGTGAGTACGTATGCCGTTGCGTTTTCCTGCGCCTCCTTTGTGTTGGGCTTTTTGAATCTTTTGCCGATTCGGACCTTTGACGGAGGGCGGATGCTGGAAAGCATGCTGCTCTTTTTCGTTGGGGAAAGAAGTGCCTTGTGCATTATGCGCGGATGTACCTTTTTCTTTTTGTTTTTGCTTTGGGCTGCGGCGGTCTATCTTCTTTTGCGGGCAGGGGACGGAATCTCTTTACTCTTCTTTTCCATGAGCCTTTTTTCTCGTTTTTTTGAAGGGGAGACGGATCACCGATTTATTTTTTCCAAATGAGGATTTTGAATTGATTTTTTAGGAGATGTGTGGTACAATATGATGCGATAAGAGTGCGGAGGTGTCAAATAAATATTCCTGCGAGGTACTCAGAAACGACGCTACGACGGATAACGGCGGAAGCTGTTATAAAAAGACGAGGGCACAGTGACGGAAAACGTCATTGACGTTGTGATTCCGAACCGTGATCACGGAGACGTGTTCTGTGTCCGTTACGGAGTGGGTAAGGACCGTGCTTTTTACAGGAGGGAAAAATGATTGCTGCGATTGTGTGTACTTTGATTGCTTTGATTCTGATAGCTTTTCTTCTGATCACGCACCGCGTAGTGAAAAAGAGCTTTCCGCGTGTCCGTTATCCCGACGGTCCTACACCGGAAAAGAGATACTTGGATTATTCCCAACAATATCGGCGTATACCGTGCTCCTTTAATTCCGGAAAAAACCGCCTTCAAGGATACGTTTATGGGGACGAGAACGGAAAAGGGTTGATTGTCTTTGCTCACGGAATCGGCACGGGGCACGAAAACTATCTCCGCGAGCTTCTTTGGATGGTGGATCACGGGTGGCGCGTTCTGGCTTACGATGCCACGGGCTCGTGCGAAAGTGAAGGAGAGGGAACGAAGAGTCTTGTGCAATCGGCGCTGGATCTTGATGCGGCGCTTTGCTTTGTTGAGTCCGACGCTTCCTTGAGAGAGCTTCCCGTGTGCCTCTTGGGGCATAGCTGGGGCGGATACGCAGTGACTGCGGGGCTTCGGTTTTCACATCGCGTTACGGCATCTGCATCGATAGCGGGATATGCGTATCCACAGGAAATGATGGTGGAATTCGCCAAAAACTATATGGGACGCGGAGTTGCAATGCTTGCTCCCTTTGTTTGGATCGAACAAAAATTCTCGGTCGGCAGGTATGCCTCTCTTTCTGCTATCGACGGGATCAATCAAAAGGACGTTCCCGTGCTTTTGATTCACGGAACGGAGGATGAAGTGATCTCTTTTGGAGGTGCTTCCATTGTTGCTCACTCAGATCGGATCAAAAATAAAAACGTAAAGATTCTGGTTCTTTCCGATGAAGGACAAGCAGGGCATGGCTCTATCTTCTATCACAAGGACAGTGTGATGTATATTCGAAAAACGGATGACGCATGGAAGAGCCTTTGCAAAATCTACAAAGACGTGTCTTCCTGTGAAGCAAAGGAGCAATTTCTTTCGGGGGTTGATAGGGAAATTTATAACCGTCCGAACGAGGCGTTGCTTTCCAAAATCGAAGCATTTTTCTCTGCTTCCATCGAAAAACGGGAGAATTGATTTCAGATTGAAAAAACGTATATCGCATATAAAAAAGACAAGCGTATGGGTGCTTTTTTTGCGGTATGCGTTTTTTGCATTACTTTTCTTGTCCCACGGATGAAAAAAAGGAGGATATCGGAGAGATCGGTAGGAAACGTGCGGATTCTTGAGATTTTGACACGATAATCCCGAGTTTTTCGGGGTGATTGCGTTTTTTTGCGGATAACAAAGAATTTTGAAATATTTTGAATTATTTTTGCAAACCTATTGCATTTTTGTCGCCTATCTGCTACAATATACGTTGTAGGTTTATGGTCAGAGTGCCGGAGATACGTTATTTTCAAAAAATCAGCCGTTTGAGAATTGCGTTCCGGCAGCGGACAGGGTGTCCGTTTTGTTCCATGAATATTTTTTTATTTTTTTCTTAAAGGAGTATTTATGCGGAATGAACAAAAATGTGCTAATCCGGCTGAACGGTATTTCAAAGGCGTATGACGGAGAAACCGTTCTCGACCACATTGACTTGGAAATTCACGATAAGGAATTTATTACACTTCTCGGACCTTCGGGTTGCGGAAAAACCACCACGCTTCGTATGATCGGCGGCTTTGAAACGCCGGATGAGGGAGACGTGTTTTTTGACGGTAAACGCTTTAATGACGTCCCCCCCTACAAGCGTCAGGTCAATACTGTCTTCCAGCGCTATGCCTTGTTCCCTCATTTGAACGTTTTTGATAATATCGCCTTCGGCTTGCGCATCCAGAAAATAGAGGATCGCGTGATCAAGGAAAAGGTGAAGGAAATGCTCTCCCTTGTGAACCTCAAGGGGTTTGAACGTCGCAAGGTCGGAACTCTTTCCGGCGGACAGCAGCAACGCGTTGCCATTGCGCGCGCGCTGATCAATCAGCCGAAGGTGCTTCTTTTGGATGAGCCTTTGGCAGCACTGGATCTCAAGCTCCGCAAGGATATGCAGAACGAGCTGAAAAATATCCAGCACCAAACGGGAATCACCTTTATCTACGTAACGCACGACCAGGAAGAGGCACTTTCCATGTCAGATACCGTTGTCGTTATGGCACACGGACGGATTCAGCAGATCGGAACTCCTACCGACATTTACAACGAGCCCGTCAATGCGTTTGTTGCGGATTTCATCGGGGAGTCCAATATCGTTGACGGTGTGATGCCCGAAGATTACCGTGTGAAGCTTGCGGGATACATCTTTCCTTGTGTGGACGGCGGCTTTGATAAAAATGAGCCGGTAGACGTTGTTATCCGTCCTGAGGACGTGGACGTGGTAGCGCCCGAAAAGGGAATGCTGTGCGGTCTTGTAACGGCGGTGACCTTCAAGGGCGTTCACTATGAGATCATCGTGGATGTGAAGGGCTTTAAGTGGATGATCCAAACAACGGATTTTGTGGCAGAGGGAGAAACGATTGGACTTTCCATCGATCCCGACGCCTTCCACATCATGAAGAAGTCTGAGTTTTCGGGAATGTTCGGAGATTATTCCTCGTTCAGTGATGAATTGGAAAAGCTTTCCGATGTGACGGAGGAGCTTGAGGCGGAATGAAAAAGAAATCTTTTTTTGAACGGTTTACCGCAGCGCCTTACGTTCTGTGGTCCTTGATGTTCATCATCGGTCCGTTGCTCTTCGTTCTCTTTTTTGCTCTGACCGATGCTTCCGGGAACTTTACCTTCGAAAACATACTGGCGCTTCCGTCTTATTCTCATACCTTCGGGATTTCTCTTGGCTTTTCTTTGATTGCGACGGTGGTTTGCTTTTTGATCGGATATCCCTTGGCATACTGTATGTCGCGTATGTCGGAGCGTGCGCGCAGTATCCTGACCATTCTTCTGATGCTTCCGATGTGGATCAGTCTTTTGATTCGCACCTATTCCTTGATGGCACTTCTGGATAACGGTGGGCTTGTCAACTCGCTTCTTGACGGAGTCGGCATCGGAAGAATTACGTTTATCGGAACGGAGGGAGCTGTCATCCTCGGTATGATCTACGACTTTCTCCCGTACATGGTGCTTCCGATCTATACCTCCATGACAAAACTTGACAGACGTTATCTTGAGGCGGCGGCAGATCTTGGCTGTAACAGTGTCCAAACGCTTTTCAAGGTCATCTTGCCCTTGACCTTCCCGGGTGTTGTTTCCGGAATCACGATGGTATTCGTTCCTTCAATCAGCACCTTCTATATTTCTCAAAAGCTCGGTGGCGGTGTCTTTGATCTTTTGGGTGATACCATTGAGCGCCAATTCCAGCTTGATACGACCTATTACATCGGTGCGGCGATTTCGCTTGTCATGATGATTTTGATTCTGATCTCTCTTGCGGTCATGAATAAGTTTTCGGACGGAGGGGAGGAGATCATCGTATGAAATTCTTGTCAAGATTTTACATCGCCATTATCTTTCTGCTCCTTTATGCACCGATTCTCGTGGTGATCCTGTTTTCCTTCAACGATTCGGGAAGCCTGAGCAATTTCAGCGGCTTTTCGGTGAAGTGGTATGCTGACCTCTTTCGTAATGACGAGGCTTTGACCGCATTGAAGAACTCTTTGGTGCTTGCAGTGATCTCCTCCTTGCTGGCTACGGCGATCGGGACCTTTGCGGCATTCAGTATCTCGCGTTCCAAAAACAAGTATTACAAAAAGACGATGGAGACCGTATCCAATATCCCGATGATGAATCCCGATATTGTGACGGGTGTTTCCATGATGCTTCTTTTTGTCGGTGTCGCACGGCTTTTGAACGGTGGAAGCTACCTTGGCTTTTGGACCATGCTGATCGCGCATACGACCTTCAATCTTCCGTATGTGATCCTGTCCGTGCTTCCGAAATTCAGACAGATGGATAAAAGTCTTACCGAGGCGGCATTGGATCTCGGATGCACGCCTGTGCAGACCTTTTTCCGTGTAGAGCTTCCGTACATTATGCCGGGTATTCTTTCCGGATTGATGATGAGCTTCACGCTGTCTTTGGATGACTTTGTAATCAGTCACTTTGTAAGCTCTCCCGATTTCAAAACGCTTCCGCTGTACATTTATACGCAGACGGCGCACGAGGTCAAATTCAGTATGTATGCGCTTTGTACGCTCTTGATCTTTGCGATTCTCCTTCTTCTGATTGCTGTGAACGTTGCAGGCTCGATCGGCGAAAGAAGAGCAAGGAAAAAGGCGGGAACACGTGGAATGGGAGGGAAGTAAGATGAAAAAACGAATTTGCTTGCTTCTTTCCGTCTTTCTTTGTCTGATTGCTTCTGTGCTTTTGTTTGCATCTTGCACACAGGAAGAAACGTCAAAAAACGTAACATTGTACGTTTACAACTGGGGAGAATATATTTCCGACGGCTCTGAGGGAAGCCTTGACGTCAATAAGGCGTTTGAGGAATACTGCCGTGAGGAGCTTGGACTCAATGTTACCGTAAACTATTCCACCTTTTCCAGCAATGAAAGCATGTATGCCAAGATCAAGAGCGGATCGACCTCTTATGACGTCATTATCCCTTCAGATTATATGATCGAACGCATGATCGGTGACGGGCTTCTGTCTCCCATTGACGTGACAAAGCTTGAAAATTACAAGTATATTGACGATGCTTTCAAGGGGGAAAACGTCTATTACGAAAAGAATTCCGGGCAGACCTATTCCGTGCCGTATTTTTACGGAATGGTCGGCGTGATCTACAACACGGAAATGGTGGATGAAAATGACGAGCAGCTTGGAAGCTGGGATCTGATGTGGGACGAGGAATACAAAGGAAATATTCTTCAGTTCAACAATAGCCGCGACGCCTTTGGTACGGCGCTATACAGGCTTGGTTACGACGTCAACGATTATGACGAGGAGCGATGGAGAGAGGCGCTTGACGATCTTCTTTCCCAAAAGGAGATTGTTCAGGGCTACGTCATGGATGAAATCTTCAACAAAATGAAGAGCAATTCCGCAGCGATCGCCGCTTACTATGCAGGGGATTATCTTTCCATGTACGAGGAAAACGATCAGCTCGCTTTCTACTATCCAAAGGAAGGAACCAACAGCTATATCGATGCGATGTGCATTCCGAAAAGCTCACAGAATTATGAGCTTGCCATGGAGTATATTGATTTCATGTGCAGAAAGGATATCGCCATTGAAAATGCGCTCTATACCTATTACGCATCTCCCTTGACCACAGTGGTTTCCGATCCCGAGTATCAGGAGGGAATGGCAGAGGTCCATGAGGATGCCATGGATATCCTTTACGGTGAGACCGCGAGGAACGTTAAAACCCAGGCATACCTCGATCTTTCCGAGGAGGGAATCCGCGGACTCAACGTTCTTTGGGAGGAGCTGAAGGCGAAAAGCAGCATTGGAAACGGGATCTACATCGGATGCGGTGTGATCCTTGGAGTGCTGATCGTCCTGGCGGTGCTTCACGTTTTGAAAAAACGCCGTTGGGCAAAGCTCTATGACTGATGTGCTGTAAATGAAACAAAATCACCGATGCGGTCACATAGAAACATGAGACCGTATCGGTGAGGCTTTTTTTGTCGAGAATTTTGAAAAAATATTCTAAGGGGCACACGTGCATTCTCCACGTGTGCCCCTTAGAATATAGGTTCCTCGAAAATCACGCTTCTGTCAGTGCCGCTCCGATGACCGTTCCGAACTGTGCGTTTTCGGGAATGATAAAGTGAACGCCGAAGCTGTCACCGAGACTTTCGAAAACCGCGCGGATCGGCTCTATGGTGGTCAGATTTCCGATCAGAACGATATCCTTCGTAGCGTGTGCGCGAGCTGCAAAAATGGAAAGCATGGCAACGGTTTCCGCGACCATATTGGAAATTCCGAGCGCAAGATCGGCAGGGGTTGCCATATCGGAGACCTTGCCGAAATTTGCCGCGGTCAAGTTTTCGTTGATGCCGTGATAATTGTGGTTTCTGGAAATGTCTTTGATGCGAAGGTCAACGTTGTCGAGATTTCCGTCCTTTGCCAATTGTTCGATGTGCTCCACCGAATCAAGTCCGAGCATTTTTCGAGACAGACCGACGAGTGTTCCTCCGCCGACGCCCGTACCTCCGAGATACTTGATTTCATATTTGTCGGCAGCGATTCGTTTGGCATGGTTGATCGCCGTTCCGGTTCCCATGCTGACGACAATGGCTTCTTCGAGACCGGAGAGGTAGAGCCCTCCGATTCCACTTCCCGAAAACTCCGGAACAGAGATGCATTTGAGGTTGTAAATGCCGTTGGTGATGACGGAAGAGCCGGCTCCCGTCATGAGAATGCGATCGATGTCACAAAGCTCAAGCTGATTCTCGGATGTGAATTTTCCAAACGCACCGTAAATAGAGGTGAGTGGATCGGTGGCGCGCACAAATTGGGGAGCGATGAGAATCCGCTCACCGTTTTCTTTGGTCTGAAATCCAACGATTTTTGTCGTGGTTCCACCTACATCGATTCCGATTACCGTTCTGTTCATAGAAATACCTCCGTCGTTTTGAGGACTTTAGAATCTTTTGCAAAATTATTATACCATTTACTTGTAAAAATTGCAAGGTTATGCTATAATATTTTTTGAAACTTTCGGAAAGGAGAGGGAATATGGCTTTTGATGCGGGAATGCTTGCGTGTACCGTGGCGGAAATCAGAGAAAAAGCACTGGGAGCAAGAATTGAAAAGGTGTTTCAGCCGGAGCGGGATGAGATCGTTTTACAAATGAGAAGCCTTGAGGGCGGAAAGCGCCTTTTGATCAATGCGGGCTCTAATAACCCTCGCCTTGGTTTTACGGGGGAGCAGAAGGAGAATCCGATGACACCTCCCATGCTTTGCATGCTTTTGCGAAAGCATCTGCAAGGGGCAAAGCTGATAGACATCCGTCAAGAGGAATTTGAGCGTGTTGCTTGCCTTGAATTTGAAACGCGGGACGAAATGGGATTTGATTGCCGTCGCTATCTGATTGCGGAGATCATGGGGAAGTACAGCAATCTTGTGTTTGCAAACGATGAAAAAAAGATTCTTGCCGTGATGCATCCCGTTGATTTTTCCACCTCCGCGCTCCGCCAGGTATTGCCGGGAATGATTTATGAACTTCCCCCAAAGCAAGAAAAGGAAAATCCGCTGGAGTATGACCGTGACCGCTTTTTGAAGCTTCTTTCCGCAGCTCCGAAAGACAGGTCTTCCGATAAATGGATCATGTCCTCCTTCCTCGGCATTTCGGCAGCCGTTGCGCGCGAGATCGTTTACCGCGCCAGCGGAGAATGTGACACGCTGGTTTCCCTGTGCGACCATGTAAGGCTTTGTGATTCTTTTTTTGAAATTTTTGAAAACGTGCAAAAAGGTAGCTTCTCTCCCACGATGGTTTTACAAAACGAAAAGCCCGTGGAATATGCGTTTTGTGAACTAAAGCACTACGGCGCGGAGTTTGAAAGCCGTTCCTATGAGAGTGCGGGAGGGTTGCTCGACGAGTTTTTCCATACGAGAGACCGTGAGCATCATATCCGTCAGCGTGCTGCGGATATTTTGCGGATTCTCACAAATGCCGACGCGCGCATCCGAAGGAAGCTTGAAGCACAACGCGGTGAGCTTGCAGACTGTGAAAAGGGCGAGGAATACAAAAAATATGCCGATCTGATTACGGCAAATCTTTTCAGACTCAAGCGCGGAGATACCCGTGCAGAGCTTGTCGATTATGAGGATTACCGCGAGGACGGAAGCTTTGGAAGTGTTGTGGTTGCACTGGATTCCAGACTTTCTCCCTCGGCAAACGCACAGGTTTACTATAAAAAATACAACAAGTCCAAAAATGCAAGGATTGAGCTTGCCAAACAGATTGAGCTCGGCGAAAGTGAGCTTGTGTATATTGATTCCGTGTTCGACGCGCTGACACATGCGGAAACGGCACTCGATCTGACGGAGATCCGGGATGAGCTTTACCGTTCCGGATATGCTTCAAGGATGAAAAATTACGCGCTTTCCAAAAAAAGCGCGCATCCGACAGTTGCCGAATTTCGCACCTCGGGCGGATATCGGGTTTTGTGCGGAAAAAACAACGTGCAAAACGAATACATTACGCATAAACTGGCGGGGAAAAATGACTATTGGTTTCACGTAAAAAATCTTCCGGGATCACACGCGGTCATGCTTTGTGACGGTGAAGAGCCGGATGCTGTCAATTTTACGGAAGCGGCAGAGATTGCGGCATATTTTTCAAAAGGTGCTGACGGAGAGAACGTAGAGGTGGATTATACGTTGGTCAGAAACGTCAAAAAGCCCGCAGGTGGAAAACCGGGACTTGTGATTTATCATACCAATTGGTCCTGCATCGTTACACCCAGTGCCGCCAAAATTGCGAACATGAGAGTAAAATAATGAAATAATGTGAGTGAGTGTATGAAATACGATTTGATTATAGTTGGTGCAGGACCTGCGGGAATGACGGCGGCACTTTACGCTGCCCGTGCTTCCAAAAAGGTATTGCTTCTTGAAAAAGCCTTTCCGGGAGGGCAGATTCTTTCCTCCGAGAAAATAGAAAATTATCCCGCGCTTCCATCGGTTGACGGATATACCTTCGCGCAAAATCTGCATACGCAGGTTCTTGATGCGGGTGTTACCGTGGAAAACGGAGAGGTCGATTCCGTCAGGAGAAACGGTGACGGTTTTTCCGTGCATGCAGGGGACACGGAGTATTTCTCGCTTTCTGTGATTCTTGCAACGGGATTGCAGCACAGAAGGCTCGGCGTTGCAGGAGAAGACGCTTTGATTGGAAAAGGCGTTTCCTTTTGCGCGACGTGCGACGGTATGTTTTTTAAAAACAAACGTGTTGCCGTGGTTGGCGGCGGTAATACGGCGGTGCAGGATGCGCTCGTTTTATCGGATCTTTGCGAGCGTGTATACCTCATTCATCGTAGAGATGCTCTCAGAGCCGAGGGGGAGCTTGCCTTACGTGTGCTTGGCAGAGAAAACGTGGAATTCATGGGATCGTGTACCGTTGAGGAAATTTGCGGTGAGGGGCACGTAGAAGCTCTTCGCGTTCGGAATCTTGCAAGCAATGAGGAAACAAGGCTGGAGGTTTCGGGGATCTTTGAGGCGATCGGTCAGATTCCTCAGAGCGAAGCATTTCGCTCTCTTCTGGAATTGGACGAAGATGGATATTTGATGACCGACTTTGCCTGCGCGACGAGCGAACAGGGGATTTTTGCAGCGGGGGATGCCTGCCGTAAATCGGTACGGCAGCTGACAACTGCCGTTGCCGACGGAACAGTGGCGGCACTTTCCGCCGTTGCCTATATCGATAGGTTAAAGGAAAGGGGAGTACAACCATGAAGATTTTGATTGCCGGTTGCGGTGAGGTTGGAGAAACGTTGGCGCGTGAGCTTTCTGCGGAAGGATATGATCTGACGTTGATGGATTCTGATCCGCACGTGCTCGAAACAGGCTTTGAGCGGTTTGACGTGATGTCATTACAGGGAAATTGCGCGTCTGTCAAGTCGCTTTTGCGCGCGGATATCAAGAAAAGCAATCTGCTGATTGCATGTACGGGAAGTGACGAATTGAACTTGCTTTGTTGTCTGACAGCGCGAAATCTCAATCCCAAGCTTCACACCATTGCGCGCATCAGAAACCCCGAATACATGGAGCAGGTCTACAATATGGGCGACTCGTTTGGTATTTCCATGACCTTTAATCCCGAGCGCGACGCTGCTACCGAGATCGAACGCTTGATCAAATATCCGGGATTTCTGTCCCGTGAAACCTTTATGGGCGGACGCGCAGAGGTTGCCGAGCTTCGCCTTGAAGAAGGAAATCCCTTGTGTGGCACGGCGCTTTCTTCTATGGATTCCATTTTGAAATGCCGCGTCCTGGTTTGCGCTGTTTTGCGTGACGGAAACGCGGTAATCCCCGACGGTAAATTTGTTTTGGAGGAAGGCGATCGCATTTTTGTGACCGCTTCCTCGGATAATCTTTCGATAATGCTCAAAAGCCTTGGAATCGTTACCAAAAAAGCCCGTCGTGTGGTTATTGCGGGCGGTGGCCCCATGTCTTATTACCTTGCAAAAAAATTAAAAAACAGCGAGGTCATGATCATAGAGCGTGATCTTGAGCGTTGTCGTGAGCTTTCCGAACTTTTACCGCGGGTGACGGTGGTAAACGGAACTGTGAGAAACCACAGTTTTCTTGAAAGCGAGGGGGTTACCAAGGCAGATGCTCTGATTTCCTTGACCGAGCTGGATGAGTTGAACGTAATTACTTCTCTTTTTGCAACCAGACATAAGCTGCCGATTATCGTTACAAAAATCGGAAAGCCCGAAAATGCGGGATTTATCGAAAATCTTTCGCTGGGAAGCGTGATTTCCCCGGGACGCTTTTCTTGTAACGCCATCGTAGGCTACGTCCGTGCGATGCGAAACCGCGACGGTGCCGCGACCGCCGTTCATACCATTGCCGACGATCAGGTTGAGGCGATGCAGTTTACGGTAACTCCGGATACACTTTACTGCAATACTCCGCTTAAACAACTCAAATTGAAGAAAAACGTTCGTCTGACCTGTATCGCACGTGGTAACGAGATCGTAGCCCCCAACGGTGATTCCTTTTATCAAGAAGGGGACAGTGTGATTGTCGCATCCGTAAAAGACGATGTGAAGATTTTTGATCTAAACGATATTTTTGCTTAAAGGAACGGAGTCGGACGGGCTTTCGGTCTTTTGCACGTTTTAAGAAAGGCTTTCAAATTATGAATTATAAAATGATGTGCCGCTTTTTTTCCTGGGTATGTCTTTTACAAGCCGTGTTTTTGATCCCTCCCATTGCGATCAGTATTGTAGATAACACACAACTGTCTACACTCGGTTTTTTGATTACAGCAGTTATTTCCTTGGGACTTTATATTATTTTTAAATTGCTCTCCAAGAATACAAGCGGAATTCTTTATGCCAAAGAGGGTTTTGTTTGTGTTTCAGCAAGCTGGATCCTTTTGAGCATTGTCGGGTGCTTGCCCTTTGTTATCTCGGGGGCGATTCCTCATTTTATCGATGCGCTTTTTGAAATTGTCTCCGGCTTTACAACGACAGGAGCTTCCATCCTTTCCGATGTGGAAAGTCTCCCACGCGCTATCCTTTATTGGAGAAGCTTTAGTCATTGGGTGGGCGGTATGGGCGTCCTCGTCTTCCTTCTGGCGATCACCCCCGGAGAAAAAAAGACGGCAGGCTTTACCATGCATTTGTTCCGCGCAGAAAGCCCGGGACCCGAGGTTGGAAAACTGGTGCCCAAAATGCGGCAAACGGCAATCTTCCTTTACGCAACGTACATTGTCCTGACTGCCTTGAATTTTCTGTTTTTGGTTTTGGGCGAAATGGATGTGTTTGAGGCGATCTGTACGGCGTTTGGCACTGCGGGGACGGGAGGATTTGGAGTTAAAAACGACAGCCTTGCAGGCTACGGTCCCTATATACAATACGTAACGACGGTGTTTATGCTTTTGTTTGGTGTCAATTTCAGTTGTTATTATTTATTGCTCTTGGGACAGATAAGGGCGGTGCTTAAAGATGAAGAGCTTCGCTTTTATTCGGCGATCGTTGTTTCAAGTATTGCCTTTATCACCTTGCAGATCTTCTTCAGCGTGCGTATTTACCCCACCTTTGAAGAAACCTTCAGGCATGCCTCTTTCCAGGTGGCAAGTATTATTTCCACGACAGGGTATTCAACTGCCGATTTCGATTTGTGGCCAAGCGCTTCCAAGGCAATCCTGATGCTTTTGATGTTTACGGGAGCTTGCGCAGGCAGTACCTGCGGAGGTATGAAGGTGACAAGAATTTTGCTTTTGTTTAAAAGCTTACGCCGTAACATTCACCGAATGCTTCATCCCCAGCAGATCCAGACGATCCGTGTCAACGGAAATGCGATGGATGAACGCGTCATTGCCAATACCAATGCCTATCTTTCGGCATATATGATCATCTTTTTTATCAGCTTTATCCTTATTTCGCTTGATGGGTTTTCGCTGATGACCAATTTTTCGGCAGTGCTTGCCTGCTTTAACAATGTCGGTCCCGGATTTGAGGCTGTGGGACCCACGCAAAATTTTGAAAGCTTTGGTGTGCTTTCCAAAATCGTTTTAATTTTTGATATGCTTGCGGGAAGACTTGAAATATTTCCCATGCTTTTAACATTTTCCAGAAGTGTTTGGAAAAGAAATTGATTTTGACAGATAGGAGCTTGCATGAAGCATAGACTTTATTTACCGATCGTTTTGGTTGTAAGCCTTTTGTTACTCCTTTCCTCATGCATCGTGATCGGGAATCCGTTTCCTGACTTGGAGCGAGTTCCCGATACAAAGGACACCGATTTCGATGACGTCTCTTCTTTTGTTGAATCCAACACAGAAGATCCCGAGGAATCAAGCGGTGCAGAGGATCAACCGTCACCGTCTCCCGATAGGGAGGAGGGCACCTCTCTTCCCGAAGAAGAGGACTCACCGTCTCTCGTTCCGAACCCGGAACCTTCTCCCGATTTGCCTCCTTTATCCGGCGGAAACGATTCAAACGAAGAGCAAAAGCCAAATCCTCCCACGGATTTTTATGAGCGTTTGATCTATGAAAATCTTGTTTCCAACGTGTTGTCATCTCAAACCAATTTTTTGATGAAGCTTGAAACCGAAAGCGCCGAGAAGGAAAGCTATTGGTATTATTCTGTGGTGAACGGCGTGCTTTGGATAGATGCCTCGCGTTATGATGAAGCTGCCGCCAGGAGCACGGTCTACAGTGTTAGAGGAGACGCATATTACTCCAAAAAGGGAAACGCGCTTTCCTTTTTCGTGATTCCCGATGACGCTCCCGATGATGTCGCCGCGCTTTTTGGACCGGGTATCTTTGCCTCGGGGGCAGAATATCTTGACAAACACGAACTTGAGGGCGGACTTTTGCAGTGTACGTCAAAATTGAATGCTTCCTCTTCATCGATCTATGATTACGTTCTTTATACGTACGTTGCGGATGCTGAAACGTTGCTTTTAAAAAGTGCCAAAGCAAATTGGATCAAAGGAGATCTGACGGTTCATTCCACGCTCGTTACCTTTTCTTACAGTCTTGAAAATTTTGAAGCCGATCTCTCTGCTTACAATGCGCATCTGCAAGCGACCGATCAAATAACGCTTTCCCTATATGATGAAGAGGGGGCAAGTTCCGTTTATACGCTTGCGGCAGACAGTAAGATCGGAGCTGCTTCTTCCATTGACGGCACGGAATACGCCCTTTATAAAAACGAGGGGCGCACGAAGGACGTAAACGATCTTTCATTCTCCAATAATAAAGCGGCAACGGTTTATCTTGGCAAGTGGACCGGGGACGTATCCTTTGAGTTTGCCTTGGGAAACGAAGACGTCGAACGCTTTGACACCTTGCTTTCCGAGTTTGAAGAGCTTGCCAAGCAGCAGAGCAGCGATACGCGGGAGGCATTCAAGGCACATGATAAGGTGTATGAAATGTTCGAATATATTCGAACGGAATCGAACGTAGCATACGTCAATTATTATTCCGATCTTGCGAGCGAGACCTATTGGGAGCAATATTCTTACGCCGAGGAAATCTATTCCAATGTGTATTCGAAATATTACTCTGCGCTTCTCAGAATCAAAGCCTCCGATTCTCCCTTCAAAGCGGAATTCTTTGCTGATTGGAGCGCGGAGGAGCTTGAGGAATTGGAGCGGGATTATTCGGGCGTTTCCGATCTTCAAAGCGCAAATAACGAATTGCTTGATTCCTATTTTGATTTAAACGCGGCCGATGTTGGATGGGGCGATGCCGTCAATCACATCTATGAGCAGTTCATTCAAAACTCCAATGAAATTGCCGATGTTTTTGGATATGAAAATTACTATGAATATGCATCGGTGAAGCGTTATCGCCGCGATTACTCCAAGGAGCAAAGAGGAAATTTCAGAGCCTACGTGAAGCAGTATATCGTTCCTCTTTACATGGATTGCTATGATCGCTACAATTCTCGCTTTCATGATTTGAGCATCAGTCAATTCAATGCATTCAATGAGTTGATTTCCAATGATTATCGGACGGTCCCCCTTGCCGAAACCTACGTCAACGGATATTTTGAAATTTTTGATGATGAATTGCAGAAGAAGCTTTCCTCGATGCTCACGAAGAACAGCACGGTCATTTCCGATGCGGCGGGAGCGTATGAAGGGGCATTTACCACGTATTTCGATTACTATGAAGAGCCGGTTGCCTATTTTCATGAGGACTTCATGGATCTTTTGACCGTGATCCATGAAAACGGTCATTATGCCGCTTACTACGGAATTGGTGGTGCGGCACTTCCGGGGTTGGATCTTTGCGAGACACATTCCCAGGGAAACGAATGGCTCTTTATGGCATATCTGGAGGATGCTCCCGGAGTGGACCGAGACGTTTATGAGGTGTTCCTTCTCAGACGCCTTTTGACCGGATTGCAGGGAATCGTTCTTTCAACGCTGGTGGATGAATGTGAAGAAAGCTTTTACAGTGCCGAAACCCCGTTTGCGTCGGATGAGTTTGATGCGGAGATCGAAAGAATCGAGAATACCTACGGAGAGTTTGCGGGACTGTTTGACGTGAACGGATATTTCAAGCGTGTGGTGCTGAGCTCTCCCGTGTATTATATCAGCTATGCAACCTCCGAGCTTGCTTCGATTGCTCTGTACGTCAAAGCTATCAATAATTTTGACGAGACAAGAGACGATTTCTCAAGGCTCTTGAACGAGGCAGATTCCTCGGATACCTTCTTAGCATCTCTTGAAGCCGCGGGACTTCCGTCGCCCTTTGAGCTTTCGACCTTTGAGAATTTTGAAGGAACCATCGGAATGATTGTTTCTTCAACCCAATCTCTGGCGGCTTAATGCTTTATTTGGATGCAAACATTCATTTTTATCTTCGAAGGAGTGGAATATGAGAATTTTACTTGATAATTTAACAAAAAAATATCCTCCGAGAAGCAAACGGAGTGGAAGTGAGGTCGTAGCGGTTGATCATGCTTCCTTTGAGATTCCCGACGGAAAGCTGATCGGACTTCTTGGCCCCTCCGGCTGCGGTAAAAGCACTACGCTGGGGTTGATCAGCGGATTGATCAAGCCAACGGAGGGAAGTATCTTTTTCGGAGATGAGGATGTGACAAGGGTTGCGCCTGAGCATCGCGGAGTCGGTCTTGTCTTCCAGAATTATGCTCTCTATCCCCATTTGACGGTAATGGAGAATATCACGTTTCCCCTTGAAAATTTGAAGGGGCGTGCGAAATTAAAGCGCGAGGAACGTCAAAGACGCGCCCGTGAGATTGCGCGCTTGGTTCAGATCGATGATCTCCTTGACAGAAAGCCGTCGGAGCTTTCGGGCGGTCAGCAGCAGCGAGTTGCCATCGCACGAGCACTGGTAAAAATGCCAAGCGTCCTTCTTCTGGACGAGCCTCTTTCCAATCTGGACGCCAGACTTCGTCTGCAAACCAGAGAGGAGATCAAGCGAATTCAGAAGGAAACGGGAATCACCACAGTCTTTGTGACGCACGACCAGGATGAGGCAATGAGCATTTCGGATCTGATTGTTGTAATGAAGGACGGTGTTGTTCAGCAAATCGGTGCACCGCAGACGGTGTATGACGATCCCGCCAATCTTTTTGTCGCGCGCTTTCTGGGAATTCCTCCTATCAACGTCTTTAAGGGATGTGTGAAGAAGGGGCGGCTTTACATCGGCGGTGCCCGTGTGATGGACGTCGCAGATGCTCGCGACGGTGAGGTCTTTGCAGCGGTGCGTCCCGAAGGGTTTGTTCCGAATGAAAAGGGAAGCCTTGTTTGTACCCTTTCGGGCATTGAGGTTATGGGACGCGATGTCAGTATTCTTTCTTCTCACGAGGCATCCGTGAATCCCACGGTACGTACCATCATTCCCTCCGATCTGTGCGTGAATACCTCGGAGAGAGAGATCGCCTTTGATTTGAAGCCCTCGAAGGTGTTTTTATTTGATCCGGAAACCGAGGCTCGCATTTCCTTTCAAGGAAACACTTTGACAGCGGCGACTGCCGATACGAAAAAGGATTCTAAGCTGTTGCGCGTTTTCTCACGCCTTTTTAAGAAATGAAGCAAAGAAAAAATGTGTTTCAAATCAGAAAGGGAGGAAAATGATGGAAAAAAAGAATCTCAAAGCATGGCTTTACCTCTTGCCCGCAATTTTGTTTCTCGGCCTTTTCATGATATATCCTTTGATCGACGTTCTGATCTATTCCTTTGAAGAAGGGTATAATTCCACCTCTGAAACAGCTCATGGGATAGGATTTTACAATTATGCTTACGTTTTAAACGATCCGTATTTTTTACAGGCGATCAAAAACACCTTGATTTTGGTCGGTATTACCGTGCCTCTTTCTACGGTGATCGCCCTTGCCGTTTCGGTTTGCTTGGCTTCAATCAAGAAGCTTCGCAATCTGTTTCAAACCGTATATTTTTTGCCCTATGTCACCAATACGCTGGCGGTGGGACTTGTCTTTATGCTATTGTTCAAGCCGACCGATTACAGTCCCGGACTTGTGAATCTTTTGCTGGGTGTGTTCGGCATATCGCCAATCGATTTTATTGAAGGCCCATATGCGGCAAAGATGTTTGTCCTTTGCTTCTATACCGTTTGGGCGGTTCTTCCTTTCAAAATTCTGGTACTCACAGGTGCGCTTGCTTCTGTAAAGGAGGATTACTACAGTGCCGCGCGTCTTGACGGTACGTCTTCCTTCCGTATTTTCAGAAAGATTACGCTTCCCATGATTTCTCCAACGGTATTCTATCTGATCATCACGGGATTCATCGGTGCATTCAAGGCGTATAACGATGCGGTGGCACTTTTTGGAACGGAGCTCAACGTTGCGGAAATGAATACGATTGTAGGGTATATTTACGACCGCCTGTACGGAGAGGGCGGTGGGTATCCTTCGTTTGCTTCTGCCGCCGCGATCATTCTGTTTGTCATTGTTCTCACCATCACGTGCATCAATCTCTTGGTCAGCAAAAAGCACGTGCATTATTAAAAAGGGGGGAATAGAATGAATAAGCTTGATCAAAAAGAACAAAAGACGAAAAGCCGTCGTCGCACCCAAACTGCGGTTTCTTATACGGTGCTGGGGCTTTGGGGTGTGTTGGTTTTGTTTCCCTTTTACTGGATGCTTTTGACCGCATTCAAATCCTATAAGGAATACAATGGGGAAAGTGTTCCGAAGCTTTTTTCCGAGCATCCGACGTTTCAGAATTTTGTGACCGCGTTTACAGAGGTTCCTCTGGCAACCTATTTTCTCAATACGTTGATTTTTACCTTGGCAACCACGGCATTGATGCTTGCGGTGGTAATTCCTGCGGCATATGCCTTTGCAAGATTGGAGTTCAAAGGAAAAAATCTTGTGTTTACCATCTTTCTTTCCCTGATGATGATTCCAAACGAGCTTGTGATCATCACCAATTTTACAACGGTTACCAATCTGGATCTCCGGAATACCTTTTTGGGGTTGATTCTGCCTTCCGTAATGTCGGTGTTTTATATTTACCTTCTGAAGGAGAATTTTTCTCAAGTTCCGGAGGAGTTGTATCTTGCCGCGAAGGTGGACGGGACGTCCGATTTTAAATACATGTGGAAGGTCATGCTTCCCATTTGCCGCCCGACTGTGATCACCGTTACGATTCTGAAGGTGATCGAATGCTGGAATTCTTATATCTGGCCGAGACTGATCACCGATGAAGAGGCTTATTATCTTGTTTCCAACGGAATTCAGGAGCTGCGAGAGAATGGCTTCGGACGTCAGAATATTCCCGCGATGATGGCGGCAGTCGTTGCCATCTCTCTGCCGCTTGTGATTTTGTTCCTTGTCTTCCGTAAAAAGATCATGGCGGGTGTTGCGAGAGGAGGAACAAAGGGATGAGAATAATGCGAAAAGTACTTTGTTTGCTTCTCCTTCTTGCCCTGATGCTTCCCATACTGCTTTCCTGTCACGGAAGGAAGGAGGAAGCTGATGTCTTTATCACTCCCGATCATTTTGACCTTTCTCAAAAGCACGAGATCGTATTTTGGGCAAAGAACGACACCAACAAAACGCAGATTTCGGTTTACAAAAAGGCAATTGAGGATTTTGAAGAAGTGTATCCCAACGTGACCGTTAAAATGAAGCCCTTTACCAACTACAACGACATCTATAAAGAGGTGATCACCAATATTCCGACCGACACCACTCCCAACGTTTGCATTACGTACCCCGACCATATCGCAACCTATAAAACGGGTAAGAACACCGTAGTTCCTTTGGATGATCTGGTAACGGATGAACAATACGGTCTTGGTGGGAGCGAGGTGGCGTTTGACGCACCCACGGAAGAAGAGATGGTTTCCAAATTTATGGAGGAAGGGAAGATCGGTGGCGTCCAATACGCGCTTCCGTTCATGCGTTCCACCGAAGCCTGCTATATCAATCGCGATTTTGTGGAAAAACTCGGCTACGAGATTCCCGACGTACTGACGTGGGATTTTGTTTTCGAGGTAAGCTCTAAGGCGATGGAGAAGGATGCGGAGGGAAACTTCAAGGTCAACGGACAAAAGGTGCTCCTTCCGTTCATCTATAAGTCCACCGACAATATGATGATTCAGATGCTTCGTCAGAAGGGCGCGGGATATTCTACCGAGGCGGGGCAGATCGAGATCTTCAACGATACGACCGAGGAGCTTCTTTATATGGTGGCGGATGCCGCAAACGAGAAGAGCTTTACCACATTTAAAATTAAGGGCTATCCCGGTAACTACTTCAACGTGGGACAGTGCATTTTCGCAATCGATTCCACGGCGGGTGCGACCTGGATGGGAACGAATGCGCCGCAATCCGAGGTGAGCGAGGAAGAGATTGTCGAATTCGAGACGGTTGTCCGTCCCATTCCTCAGTTTGACACAAAGCACCCGCAAATGATCTCTCAAGGACCGTCTGTCTGTCTTTTCAATAAGGAAGATCCGCAAGAGGTGCTCGCGTCCTGGCTCTTTATGCAGTTCCTTCTTACCGATGACGTTCAGATTTCCTATGCGCAAACCGAGGGGTATCTTCCCGTGACCGAAAAAGCGCATCAAACAGATCGCTACGTCGATTACCTTGAAAGGCGCGGTGAGGACAACGATCTTTACTACAGTGTCAAGCTGGATGCTACCACGCTGCTTCTGGATCATATCGACGACACCTTCATCACCCCCGTGTTCAATGGCTCTGCCGATTTGAGAAACGCGGCGGGGCAGATGATTGAGGAGGTCGTCAAAGGAATCAACCGAAAGAAAACGGTGGATGAAAAATTCCTTCAAGATCTATATGATGAAATGACCTCTCTTTACAGCTTACACGGATTTAAAAAGGAATTTGATTCGTTACCGTCGGAAAGCGTGGTGCTTTTGTCGGTGATCGGAGTCGCTTGGTGCGGTATTGCCGCCTACGTTGTCTTCGGAACTGTAAAAAATAGGCGACTCGGGAAGAAAAAATGACGTTTTCCTATTGACAGAATTCTATTTTGGATTATAATATTACTGTACGTTAAAGTACAGAGTAAAAACAAAGGAGAGAAAAAATGAAAAAATTACTGGCTGTACTCATGGTTTTGGCGATGGTGGTTGCTGTTTTCGTTGCTTGTGAAGCAGAAGACGCAACTCCCGAGTTTGATCCCAATGCAAAGTCTGAAGGCTCTATGACCTATGCTCAGTATTCCGAGGCAAAGGTTGACGACGAGGTCGTGATTGAGGGCTTTGTTCAGGCGAAGCAGTCCTGGTGGGACAACAAGGCAAACGTTTATTTGCAGGATGGAGACGGTGCTTACTTCGTGTATGAATTGGCATGCACTGAGGATGAGTACAAAACGCTGACCATCGGAACCAAGATCAAGGTAAAGGGTAGCAAGGGAGAATGGGACGGTGAGGTCGAAGTTATGGACGCAACCTTTGAATTGCTTGAAAGCGATCCTTACGTTGCAGAGGCACTTGACGTGACCGACCTTCTCGGAAAGGACGATTTGATCAAGCACCAGAATATGTTCGTTACCTTCAAGGATATGACCGTCGAAAAGGTTTCCTTCAAGAATGACGAGCCCGGTGACGATATCTACGTAACACTGAAAAAAGGCGATGCTTCCTACAGCTTCTGTGTAGAAATGTATCTGACCGGTCCCGATACGCAGGTTTATAAGGATGTCAGCGCGCTCAAAGAGGGCGATGTGATCGACGTTGAGGGCTTCCTTTACTGGTGGAACGGTCCCAATACCCACATCACTTCCGTAGCAAAGTGATTTTATAAAATCATCAAAAGCAGGATAGGCTTCACTTCTTTTGGAGCTGATCCTGCTTTTTTTACTTTTTTCTTGACAAATGCAGGAATTCATTGTAAAATATAGATATCGGGTGGACAAATAAGATGTCTGCCTAAATGATCTTTTGGGAGATTGATTATGAAAAGCTTAAAGACCTATTTTTTGCTTCTTCTTGCGTGCTGTCTTGTCTTTGCGTTTGCGGCTTGCGGTACGGAGGGAGGGGATGCATCCTCCGATTCTTCAACGCAGGATGCCGCAACGTCAGAGCCGAATGGGGAAGACGAAAGCACGACTCCACAGGAAAGCGAATCCTCGGGAACGAATGAGACCATGCCTGACGGTGATCCTGTCAAGGATCCTTGGGTGGACGATATCGGGGATGAGCTTTGGACAGAGATGTCTTAATGAACGGCTTGCTTGATCAAGCATTGCTATCTTGCTTTTAAGGAGATTTTTATGAGAAGCACAAAACGAATTTTAGCGGTCGTGTTGGCGATCACGATGCTTCCGTTGATTGCTTTTTCTGCATCGGCAGAGCTTGCAACTTACGGAGAACAGGATTTTGAATCGATCGAAGTAGGAAAAACACTGGCGGTGGAGGACGGGTTGGGTGGCGTTCCCACAATTTCTTCCGTAATGGAAGAGACCGACGGAAATCGCTATGCGCGCATTCCGTTTGTCGGTGAGGAAGAATTTTCCGATACTTCAAACTGGGATAAATCGCTGACTGCGAAGCATGAGGCGTTGAACAGCGGTGATAGCTTTACCTTCGAGGTAAGCTACCGTCCGCATTTTAACGGTGCCGAAGGGGCGACTCCGACGGTGGAAGCTCAGTTTCTTTCGTATAGCTTCCGAAATCCGAGCGGGAACGCGGAAAATGGCATCTATATGAATCTGTATACGATCGATCTTTCTACGGGAAGAATTACCGGATGCGGTGAGATTGTCGAAGGGGCGGAGAATCTTGTCCTTGATGAATGGAACACCGTAAAAATGGTGTTTTATCCGGCTACCAGCGCTTTCAAGCTTTATGTGAACGGTGCGCTGTATTCCGTACAGACAGCGCAAAGTCACGTCACCAAATCCTTTGCTAACACTTATCATGGGGATTGCACCGATGTCAAGATCACCGCAAATCAGCTCATTCTTGCAAAATGCAACAAGAATCAAGGTGCGTACGTAGCTTCCTCGCAACAAGAGAATGCCACGTACATCGACGTGGATAATATCCGTGTGTATGAAACCGAAAAGATAAAATATACGTTGAACGGCGAGGAAGTCTCTATAGGAGAAGGCAGTGTTCTTAACTTGGCAGCAGGGAACAAGAAGCTTCTTTGGGCGAACGTTGAACTGCCAAACGGAGACAAATACACAACGGAGAATCCGTTGATTCAGATTGAAGAGGGAATGAAGATCGATTCCGCTGCTATCGAATTCCACAGCTTGCGTACCGAAGCGCGTCTTTGTAAACCGACAGGGATTCGTTTCATTACCCAAATCAAGCTCGCGGAGCTGGAAGCGTTGCGCGCAAGGGAGAACGTAAAGGACGTAGAGCTTGGAACGGCAATTGTTCCGACGCTTTTCATCAAAGGCATTGGAGAAGTTTCCTACGAGATCATGAAAAATGTGGAGCACGTGATGATCCCAATGCAGGACTGGTACAGCCTTGATGAACGGTCGGGGGACGCACTTTTTGTGGGATCGATTGCGAATATAAAGGAAGAGAACTATAACCGTGAGTATTCCGGTGTTGGGTATATGAAAATTACTTTTGAAGACGGTACGGAATCGTTTGTATACGCTTCAAGCGAAGTCGATTATACGAATACCGTATCGCTGACTCAGGCAGCAAAAAAGCAGTTGCTAACAGGAAGAATCAAAGGAGAAGCAGAGGTCGTTATGAAGGAATTGAAGGAAAAGTACAGCAAAGAAAATTTGGAGCTTTATGCCGAGGATTTGAAGGGGCTGAACGTACTTGCTCTCGGAGATAGTCTGTTTTCGGGAACGATCGGATATCCGCAATCGTCACAATGGGTTAATAAGATCGGTAGAGATTGTGATTGGAATTTGACCAATTTGGGAATCGGAAGTATGACGGTATCCTTCACCGATCGAAACAATAAGAGCGATCACGGAAACAAGAATTCAATGTACGATTGGATGTTCAACGGCAAAAACGATTTCCGTTGGGGCTCCGAATCAAAAAATACAAACCCCAATCCCTTTTTCACTGCGGGAAATCCCGACCGTGAAAAACCGGAAAACGTGGATCTGATCATTCTTGAAGGCGGATGCAACGACTACGGAACTGCGATCGCAGCACCCTTGGGAACGTTGGATTCCAAGGATCCCGCTACCTTCCTCGGTGCTTGGAATTGCATTACCGAAAGACTTCTTACTGACTATCCGAATGCAACCATCGTGTTTTTGACCACGTGGAGATTGGGACCGCAGAAGCGTGACGGGGATACGCTGACTTCTATCGAATTTTCTGAAAGCGTGATTGATCTTTACAAAGAAAAGTATGCTGATAACGGACGCATTGCTTTGATCGATGCGGGAAATCCCATGATTTCCGGCGTAAATATGCAGGATGACGCGTGGAGAAGCGAATACTCCACCGATTCCTATCACCTCAAGGATAGTGGAATGACGGTCATTGCGAATAACATGCTTCCTCTGTTGTGGCAGATTATGAAGAATACGGGAAAGATTGATTGATCTGAGAAAGCGTATCAATAATAAAACGGGGGTGAGTCCGATGCAAACATGCGTTTGGTACTCATCCCCGTTGCTTTGATATAAAAAATCTGTACTGCATTTTCACGTTTTGGATTGGTGCATTTTCCGGGATATTCAAGAATATTTTGGGATGTTACCAAAGAAAATAAAGGAGAAGAAAATATGAATTGGTCTACGGGATGCGTAAGACTGGCTTGCGATGCATTGAAAATGCATGTGAAGGGAAAGCGGATCGCGCTGATGATGAATACCACCGCGTTGGATAACGAAGGGCGTTTTTTGATCGACCGTATCGTCGATGAAAAGTGGGCTGACGTTGCCTTCCTTCTCGGTATGGAGCACGGTGTGCGCGGCAACCTGTTTGCGGGAGAGGCAAATCTGGAAATGAAGGATGACCGTACGGGACTTCCCATTGTCAATCTCTATGATTATCCAAAGCATCAGCCACCTGCGGACCGTCTTCACGAGGTGGATGCCGTCGTTTTTTGCGCGCAGGATGTGGGCGTTCGCCACTGGACCTATACACCGTGGTTGATGCTTCTGATGGATTCTTGTGCGGTTGCCGGGTGTGAGGTCGTTGTTCTTGACCGTCCCAATCCCATTCGAGGCGACGTTGTAGAGGGCGCGCCCGCATGTTCTCCCTATGCGGGGACACATTTGCTTTCGGGTTTTGAATATCCCTTGCGTCACGGAATGACCATTGGGGAGCTTGCTTTGATGTATAACGAAGTCAAGCATGTCGGTGCTAAACTGACTGTGCTGACAATGGATGGTTGGACGCGCGGAATGTGGTTTTTTGAAACAGGACTTCCCTGGGTGCCCGCAAGTCCGAATATGCCAACGGTGGATACGGCACTTTATTTTGCTACAACAGGACTTTTACAAGGATCGAATCTTTCTCTCGGTATTGGAAGCACAACGCCGTTTCAATACGTTGGTTTTACCGATTGTGACGGAGAGCAATTGGCGAATGTTCTCAATGCACTTAATTTGAAGGGAATCTATTTTTTGCAAAAGTATTATATGACCGTGCCTTATGATAAGCTTTATCGCGGCGACCGAACGCCCGTTTTGACCGACGGTGTATTGTTGCTGATCGAAGATCGAAACGTTTTGCGTGCCGTAGATGCCCAACTTGCAATTATGGAAACGCTTCGGGATCTGTTTGGCGATCGGATCAATTTCGAATATCACGAGATATCGCACGATCGTATGGGGACGGATGAAATCTGCAATGCTCTTAAAAAAAGGGAAAGTCTTTCTTCGCTTGCCGAAAAATGGAGGGAAGAGGCAGAGGATTTCAAGCGCGCACGCGCTCCGTATCTGTTGTATTGATTGTTCGACTCACTCTGTTTTTAGCACAAAAGAATGAAATCATGCAAAATCGCACTTTTGTAACGTTGCTTTTTCGCGCGACAGGTTTACAAAAGTGCGATTTTGTTGATATGCGTGTGTTAACTTTCCAATTGACGGCCGAGAAATCCTGCAGCGGTCAGAATCAGCTTGGTTTCCACGGATTCGGTCGGTGCTTCACGTCTGTTTTCAAAGGGGAGCTCGGAGACGGCGGCAACACATCCCGCAATATCTCCCTCGCTGATGATGGGCATCGCGCATTTTACATAGTGAGCACTTCCTTCGGCAAGTACGGCAATCGGCTCTTCACCTTCATGAGCAACGTACAGAGAACGTCCCTCAATGATTTCTTCCAATTCGCGCGAGAGACGCTTGTCGGTATATTCCTTTTTGGGAACCCCCGCACAGGCAATGATGGCATCTCTGTCACTGATGATGACGGAAAGGGAACAGGTTTTATGAAGCGTTTCCGCGTACTGGGCGGCAAAGGCTGCAAGCTCTCCGATGGGGGAATACTTTTTGAAAATGACCTCGCCTTCACGGTCTGTATAAATTTCAAGAGGATCGCCCTCGCGAATGCGCATGGTTCTTCTGATTTCCTTGGGGATAACCACACGGCCGAGGTCGTCGATTCTACGGACTATTCCGGTTGCTTTCATTTGTATAAATCTCCTTTTCGTAACGGCACGGTGCGTGGCATCGTGCGGCGTGAAAAAACTGTATGATGGGTATCGCAAGCGATACTTTCACGCCTGATCTCACTTGATTTACAGTTTTGTACTGTTAGTATCTGCAAAGTAAGGAGAATTATTCGGTATGATTTTTTAAAGCGGAAAAAATACTCTTTTTTGGCGTAAGACAACCTTTGTTTTTTATATCAAGCACGCGGGGTGTCCCGCATTAGAGACACCCCTTGATCTTTTCTTTACATCTTGATAACGCTATTTTTGATTTCTTTTAACGTTTTTTCTTACGGATCACTACCCAAGAAACCGCGGCGCCTCCACCTCCAAGAAGCGTCGTGCCAAGTGCGATCAGGACGACCGTGGTCGTAGAATTTTCATTCCCGTTCTGCTCGTCACTGCCTTTTTGATCTTCCTTGGCGTCCGACTTGTCATCGGCGCTTTCCTCGGCATCGTTTGAGAGTGCAGAAAGCTTTGAACCAACCTCTGTTACCGTGTGAGTCTCTTCGCAACGGAGGCATTGGGCGGTTTTTGTTCCATCCTGCTCGGTTGTAGCGTTGTTGTCCGAGTGATATTCTCCGAAACTGTGAATTCCGTTACTTGCCGCAACAATCTTGAAGGATAGTGCGTATTCACTTTCCTCGCTTTCTTGCCACGTATAGTTCTGCGGATCTGTCAGCTTGAGAAGAACCTCATAGCTTCCGGCAGCCACTCCACCGTCGTTCTTTTCAACGGAATAGAGCTCGCTTTGCGCGACGTCAGCCTTTTGTTGGATACAAAGCTCGGTCTTGTCCGCGATCGTCGGCGGTGTCACGCTCTGCTTTGCGATCTGTACTGTAAAGCTTCCGCACGCGGTTTGATGATGTTCGGCACTTGCCCGATACCACACGGTATAGCTACCCGCGTTTTTCAAAGGGGGAAGTGCACCGTATTCTCCATCCTCACTCAAGCTATAAACGAAGGTTACCGTTTGTCCACCCTGTGCCGATGCGACAGCGGTAAGTGTCACCGTCTGCTCCTTGCCGTTGTAGGTCAACGTATCCTTCTGAGATACCGATACTGCGGAGAGAGATGCGGGAGAGATTGACGCACTTGCCGTCGTGGGGATCGTGATCCGATAATTCGAAAGATCTGTACGGGTTGCCAGATATTCCGCGTTGGATGCATCGATCGTCACCGGGATCGGTTGCTCGGATGCGAGCGCGCTTTCAAAGTGTCCCGTTACACCTGTGACCGTCACAAGCTCTCCTTCAATGCCCGTATCCACGCTCACGCTGACCGTTGCAGCGGTGCTTCCGTCGTAGAACTTGTCACTGAGCGCGACCGTTGCCGTGACTTCTTTGGGATGAATGACGTAGGTTCCGCTTGCCGAATATCCTTCTACTGTCACACGTACGGTATAGCTTCCTGCGTTCTGAGGAAGACCGTCAACAAAGCTCGTTCCGTCATAAGAATATGCGTATTCCACGTCGAAGGGGAAATTTTCACATGCACCGTTCACAAATGACCACGTGTTCGTTGTTTTGTCTTTCACACTCACCGAGAAGGAAGGCGCACCTGTTTTTCCGTCATAGGTTTTGCTTCCCGTCACTGAACTTACCCCTGTCACGCGCAGAGTGCTTTTGCCACGGATCGTCAAGGGGATATAGTCGGACGTAGAGAGCGAAGAAAGAAATTTTCCTTCGTTCAGCGTCACTCTGACGTAATAACTTCCCGGTTCGATCGGTGCGGAGTTCAGGCGAGTCTTGTTACTATCGTAATAAGTGAAGCTCCAGATTTCAGCATCCGCAGAGGAAGAAGTAAAGAAAACGTCGACTTGATTTTGTGTTGAAATCGAAACCCGCTTTCCTGTATAATCCTTCACAATCGGAGTCAAGGTGAAGTTGGGATTGATCAGAGCGATTACACTCTCTGCCGAGCGGTTATTTCCCGCCGCCAGACGAACCCTGATCGAGTTCTGACCCTTGACGTAGTCCAAATGATTTTTATTGTTTCCGGAGGTATACTCTTCTAAGGTGCGGAACTCGGAGGTACCCAATATGAGATCGGTTCCAAACACTTGCACACGCAAGGGCTTGCCATCACCGACGGTAGAATGTAAATCGGATTTTTGATAATTGCTGTTTGAAGAAAGGTAAATCGCGTCGTAGATGGCTTCGACCACTTTTTGGGTGCTCCAGGAATAGTCGTAGGCCATCGTTCCGCTGGGTTTGACCTCAATGACAACGGATTCGGTGGTCGCTGCAATCGTATGCGTTGCGTTTTTCGCACCTGCCGTTGAAGAAAAGCTGATTGATGCGCCCGAGAGCCCTTTGGGGGCACCGTCGACCGAAACGTTGGAAATCGCATACCCGTTCGACGCGTTCAGTGTTACCGTATAGGGAAGACCGCTGATAACCTGCACGGGGCTGGTCGTTTTTCCGTTGACTGCAATTGTAGCGCCTGTGGGTTGATTGAAGCTGACTGTCGCAAAGTCTACTGCTTCATAATTCACTGAAAAAAGAAAGCTTGCGTTGACGTTGCGGAAGGTGTAAACGTTTCCGCTCACGCTGCACGTAGCACCTGCATAGCTGACGGTTGCGCGGTGTCCGGGGACGTCGACCACCTCAAGGGAGAAGGTGTCAGTCGACTTGAATTCCACAGAGCTTACATCCTGCCCGCTGTGTTTGACACCGCCGTAGCCGGCGGGTGCGCCCGAAATCGAAACGGACGCAATATGACGGATGCGAAGATCGATGACCACCTCTCTCATAACCCATATACCTGTATTCAGATTGGGACATTCGAAGAGATAGACGTAGTAGTCACCGTCCGAATATTCATGCGTTTTTCCGTCTGTGCTCCAAAACCAACCGGAATTTGAGCTATAGGCATGTGGATGATCGGTAATATAGGTTTTGGATTGTTCATCGGGGGCATAGTTCGCATGGAGCTCGCTCACACGGTCGTAAAACTGTTGCCCGATGTCCTCATTGGGGTCCAACACCCAGGTGAAGGTTTGATTGCTGAATGAGGACAAATCGTAGTACGGCATTTCAGCTGCCGATGTCTCAAGGGGGAGTATACCGACTGTTAGCGTCAGCACTATCGCAAGTGTAAATGTAAAACTCAAGAATTTCGCAATTTTTTTCATATGGATTCCTCCCAAATAAATTCAAGTCTCGCTTTGGTTGCACGCTCTTTGGCGTGCTTTGCAAACACAAATGCCCAAAAATTCGTCACCGTGACGGTAATGCTCGCAATCGTAGCAAAGGTCTCCCTTCTGCCGAGGCAGAAAGTGCTCGCAAGCATCCTGCATTTCGGTCACAAAGGGACAGCCGTCCTCGGTGTAAATTGGCTGCTCACAGAAATCGGGGTAGATGGGGATCGGATCAACCAACGGATGCCGGCGGTCACATTCCTCGTAATATCCGTAATAAATCGGAAAGTGTTTGCCGAATGCTTTCAATTCCTTGTAAAACGTTCCCTCGGTGTTTGTCGACTTCTTACTCGTTTTCACGGAACAGGTCCTCCTTTCTACACAAAAATAGGATCTGCGATACTTCCATAAAAAGTATAGCAGATCCTTCATTTTTTGTTTATTACCCGAATGCGTTTTTTTCGGTCTTTTTTTTGAGAGAGTAGCATATCCGAATTTGTGGAAAACGGATATATGTTTTAGAGAATCGCGGCAAATTCATCACGTCGTACACCTGTCTTTTCGGATGTGATGCGGATCGCCTGCTTGACGACGGATAGAGACATATTCAGCTTTTTGGCAATTTCAGGATTGCTCATTCCAAATGCTGCCAGCTTGGCGACCTCACGCTCCTTGAGCGTCAGTGTGGTCGTGATTTCCTTTCCGCGAACCGAGCTTGAAAGTCTCGACCAACCCGCGTTGTAGATCTTGTAGAGGCTCTTGACTTCGGCATACACCTGTGTGTCGATGCTCATCAGTCGCTGTTCAAGTAAGGTATCCAACGGACGGCCGTACTCGGCAAGCAAACCGTATAAGCGATCGGGAAGTGCCAGCGCAACAGCACGGTCGATATGTCGGCTCGCCTCGGCATCTCTGCCGACGTTATGGTAGATGGTTGCACAGGTCATACGGAGATAGATCTCGGCAACGATCGATCGGTCAGCGAGTGCTTGAGAAATCATCGGCTCAATGCTGAGCGGAAGCACCGACATCAGAGAAAGTCCTTGCATTCCATCGATCTGAAGCTGCTTGGTTGCCAATGCATAGCCGGTCGCATAGAGATATTTGGCGTAGTATACCTTCGCGGCAGTCAGTGCCTCGGGGTGGATTGGCTCAAAATTACCAATTTTGAACCATTCCGGAAAAGAGGTTGTGTCATAGAGCATACTGTCGACCGCCGTAATCGCTAAAGAAATGATGTCGCGATCCCGGTCATTACCTATTTTTGCCTCTGCCATATGGATTTTTGCGCGTCGCCACATGGAGAGATCCCCTCGCCAGATGGCACAGAGTGCCAACAACATTCCCGCAGATTGAATGGCGTAAAATCCAGAATGCTTTCCAAGCAAATAGCTGGCGCTTTCATAAACCTTTTCGATCTCCCCACGCGCATATGCGATTTCGGCTTCAAAAAGCACCCTGGCTTCGTGGTTATAGGCAAGGCTTTCGCCTACTGCGTCGGCTGTACCCGGTGTGTGGTATAGGTCGGTCATATAAAGGAACGGTGTTTTTCGCGGAAGTGGCATATCTGTTTCGTTTGTGGCGATACCTCTGGCCTCTTTTGTTCTGCCATCCACGGGCTTCTTTGCGTCTTTGGGGATCATCCATGCTCGCCCTAAACGTGTTGCACCCTCGATTCTGCCGCAAGCGCAAAGCCTTTGAACGTTTCTTGGTGTCAAACCCCATTTTTGGGAAATTTCTGTGATTCCGATATATTCCATTTTGATCCTCCCGATCACTTACCAATATCCTTCGCGTATGCGAACAATAATATACTTCGCATATGCGAAATATATTATACACCTTTTTGAGAATGATGTCAAGAGTTTCTTCATTTGAGAATCCTTTTAATATGTAGTGTTACAGATGTTTTTTTCGGTTTTAATTGACAGAACGATCTCTGATATGGTATAATAACTTGTCGAAAGATAAACGAAAGCAAAGGGAGGCGGCAATATGAAAAGACAAAGAAAAGTATTGATCATTTGTTCTTTGACGGTCGTTTGTATGCTTTCCGTTTTGTTTTTCTTCTATATCCGCGCGGATCTTTGGTTTTACCTGGAAGAAACCTTGCGCCCAAAAGGAGAACCGCGTCTTACGGAAACGGTGATTGATGAGGGAGTTCTTTACTCTTTTGATGAGCTTGCAACGCTCGAAAACGTAGATTGCAACAATACGTTGATGCTTGTCAATCGCGAGAATCCCTTGCCTGTGGATTACGAAGCGGATATTGTGGAATATAACGGTGCGCGGATGCATCCGCATATGGTGGATGCTTACATAGCTCTTCGTGACCGTGTGCAAGAAAGAACACATGTGAGAATCTACGTTGCAAGCGATTATCGGACACGGGAGGAGCAGGCGGAGATTCTTTTGGAAAGTGAAGAGGGGACGGCAGCACCTTTGGGGTGCAGCGAGCATGAAGCGGGGTTGGCGCTTGACGTGTACGCTCCTTATTTTGCGGGGATGGAGTTTTTGCGTTCACCTGCGGGGCGGGACGTAAACCGTATTTGCAAGGAGCATGGCTTTATCATCCGATATCCGAGAAATAAGGAGAGCGTGACGTCAATTGCGTACGAGCCGTGGCATCTTCGGTACGTTGGACTTCCGCATGCGACCGTGATGACGGATGCGGACTTGACACTGGAGGAATACGTTGCGTATCTGACTCCCGAAATATGGTTTCAATGTGAGGAATATCTGATCCTACGCACCGAAAAAGATTCTGTTCTTTTACCTTACGGATGGGAATCCTGCGAATTTTCTCCCGATAACACAGGCTATCGTATTATCACCGTGAAAATGTCTTAAAATTTCTAAAAAAACGAAAAAAAATGCCAAAAAAGGCTTGACAAACACTATAAGAACATGCTATAATAATATGCCGCTTGAAAAAGGCTTTTTTAAGTGTGTCCAAAAAACACCGCCTTTATGTCAGCGAGTCTATCAGAAAGAGAGGTGCTTTTCGTGTTTGCAGTTATCGAAACCGGCGGAAAGCAGTACAAAGTAATCGAGCAGGACATTATTTTTGTTGAAAAGCTCGACGTTAACGAAGGAGACGAAATCGTTTTCGACAGCGTTAAGGCATTGTCCAACGACAACGGCTTTAAGGTTGGTGCTCCCAACGTAGACGGTGCCAAGGTTACTGCCAAGGTTCTTAAGAACGGTAAGAACAAGAAAATCTACGTGATGAAGTACAAGCCGAAGAAGAACGAGAAGAAGAAGATCGGTCACAGACAGCCTTTTACGAAGGTTCAGATTGTGAAGATCGAGGGCTGATTGTAAAATCAGTGCGGACATGACCAAAATCGTGTTTTTCAGAAGCGGTGGAGTTTTCTACGGCTTCGAAGAGCAAGGCCACACAGGGTATGGGGAAGCAGGCGACGATATTCTTTGCGCTGCCATTTCCTCCATGACAATGTTCCTGATCAATACCATTGAGGTTGCATATGCTTCTTCCGTCGATTATACGATTGAAGACGACGATACACGAATTCGTGTATGTGCCAAAGCGGCACTTCCCGAATTTGAATCGGACGATTATAAGCGCTATGCTGTTTCGGGGATTATGATGGGGTATTACTGTCAGCTCAGTGACATGCTTGAGGAGTATGCGGATTATCTTGACGTTTCCGTGATAGATAAGCCGTACGAGAAATAAAACCGCGCAATCCGAAGATCCGCAAGGGTCAGAAAAATTTAGGAGGATAAGAATGATGTTAAAGCTCAGTTTACAGTTCTTTGCTCATAAAAAAGGTGTCGGTTCTACCAAGAACGGTCGTGACAGTGAGTCCAAGCGCCTTGGCGTGAAGAAGGCTGACGGTCAGCCCGTTGTTGCCGGCAACATCATCGTAAGACAGAGAGGAAGCGCAGTTTGCGCCGGCGAAAACGTTGGCGTAGGCAAGGACTACACTCTTTATGCTTTGATCGATGGTAAGGTGAAGTTTGAGCACAAGACCAAGGATCAGAAGAAGGTCAGCGTATACGCAGACTGATTCTTTCTGACAGAAATATACGGCACAGGCGAGAATGCCTGTGCCGTATATTTTTTTATGATTCGTTTTTCTTAACAAACAAGCCCTTGATCCAAAAGCGATCCTCGCGGTCAATGCCCCCCGTAAGAATGAGAAGAGCGATATAGACGGCTAAGGTTGTCAGACAGTGAAGAATGATGGAAAGCACGGCGTTTGATATTTGAAGCGATGGAAGACTCCAAAGTGCTTTCAAAACGCACGTGGAAGCAACGATCGAAAAGAGTGGCTTGTAGATCCATTTGAAAAGTCTGATCGGTGGATGCGTGATTGAAAGCAAATGAGTGATGCTGCAAACAGTGTTGAAAAATTCAGAAAAATAAATGGCAAAAATATATCCACCGATTCCGTACCTTGGGATCAGAAGCCATACGAGAATCACCGAGATCAATGCGTCAGCGATATTGATTTTCATTGAATAGACCTGTTCTCCAAGCCCCTTCATCATCGCATCCGTTGCGGTGTCCACGTACATGATCGGAATTAGGGGGGCGATCATGCGAATGTATTTTGCTGCGGAGGTGCCCGGATAAAGAGCCTCTCCCAGTTCTCCCGAAAAACAAATGAGGATTCCTGCGACACCGATAGAAAAAATAAGTGAAAGTGACCAGACGCGTGAGACGATATATCGGATACGATGCTCCCCCTTCTGAATGCTTGACTCTGCAAGCTCGGGGACCAGAAGCCCCGAAAACGAAGAGATCAGCGCGGCAGGATAGAGGATGATGGGCATTGCCATGCTGTGAATGCTTCCGTATGCGATCAGCGCGGCGGAATGAGACGATCCGCTGTTGCGAAGTCCTTCGGGAATCAAAACGTGCTGAAGTGTGATCAATCCGGAACGAATGTAGGTGGTCAGCGCGATCGGAAGAGTAATGGACAAGAGCTTTCGACCTTCTGCTTTGGCGCTGTCCCGATCTTTGGTTTTGAAATTTTTTCTTTGATCCGAGCAGTAAAGAAAAAGAGCGACCAAAAAAGATAGCAGCTCCGCGGCGACACCGCCCAACACCAAGGCGCAGCAGGTGCTTTCCACTCCAAACGGAAGCAACCAAGCTAAAAGTTGCATGGTCGCAAAGATTTTGATCCCTTGCTCCATGACCTGGACGATTGCGTTTTTATAGGGGCGTCTGACGGCAGTAAAATATCCGCTCCATGCGGATGAAAGAGAAATGAGGGGAAGTGTGATGCCCAAAAGACGAAGAGATGAGACCGTTCGTGCATCCTTTAACCATACGTTCCCGATGATCTCCGAAAAGCCGACGAGGAGTAGCGAGGAAAGAAGTCCGAACAAGAGCGCATAGGCGCTGGCGCGTTTCATTGCGGGGCATACGCGTTCTCTTTTGTTTTCGCCGACAGAGTCCACAACGAGCCGCGTGACTCCGAGATGAATTCCCGAGGTTGCCAGAGTCAGAGCAAAGCCGTATACCCCCGACATCAAAGAAAACAGTCCCATCGCTTCCGCTCCCGCACGGTTGGAGACGTAGACTTGAAACGTAACGCCTACTGTGCGAATGCACAAAGAAGCGCAGCTGAGCAACAGCGCATTCCAGAACACTTGCTTTGCGTGTGATCTCATTGATTTGAGTACCTCTTCCATTGTTTATAAATTATTGTATGAAGAGGAAGGGGGGAATATTTTATTTTTTGAGAACTTCCTGGATAGTTTGCTGTGTACGAAATTCTCTGGGGCGGACACCGACGTGTCTCAAAAACAGAGTGGAAAAATAATGCTCGTTTGAAAAACAGAGCTTGGACGAGATTTCCTTGGAGGATAGCTGTGTATTCAGAAGAAGCATTTTTGCCTTTTCAAGCTTGGCATTGATCAGATATTCGTAAGGGGTGATCCCGTATCTTTTTTTGAAGGAACGGATGATAGAAGATTTGGAAATGTGCAAAGTTGCGGCGAGCTGATCTAAATTCACCTTTTTGAAAACGGAATTGTCCAGCTCTTCACGAATGGAGTATTCCGTAGAACCGAATTCGCGGTTCAACGTTACGGATACCGCTTGAATGATTTTATGAAGACATTCGGAAAGGGTATAATCCGTATCCGAGTCGCTCATTTGATTTTTTGCGATTTCAAGAGCTGCTTCAAAATATCTTTGCGCGTTGGTACCTGAATATACACCCGATTCAATATTGTAGGTGTCTAAAAAAGAATCGAAATAGTCGGCATAGTAGTTAAACCATATTTTTTTCCAAGGGGTTTTCTTGTTGGCTCGGTAATATTGATTTTGAGAGGAACGAACGATAAAAACGTCCCCAGCATGCACGGGAATCCATTTTTCGTTGATCAGAACCTCTCCATCACCCTCGATGACGTACTCGACCAGATTGACCTTTTCTGCCCCCTTACTGTGCGGTATTTCACGTTTTATGTCATAACGCTGGCTGGGAAGGGTAATGCCCATTAAAATGTATTTGTAGGGCGTCCGTCCCCTTGGAAGATAAAGATAGCTTTTTTCAAAGCTCGGATAAATAGGTCTGCTCGTCATCGTACGTTGCATTTTATACCTCTTTTCGAAATCTGACATCCAAATTCATTTCTTATCATGGTATTATTTATTATAGCATACAGATTTTTAAAAAACAATACGTTTCGTCCTTTTTCGTGATTTTTTGAAATATTGAAATGATCATATAATATATGTTTTTGATTATTTTATGTAAATTTATGTTTCTAAAGTGTATTGAACTTTGCAAGGAGAAATGATACAATTAAAATACGGATTATTGTTGATCCACATCAAAAAAGAAAAAAGGAGAAGTACCCATGAAAATCAAACGGATAAGCAGGGCGATGTCATTCTTGCTGGTCATTGCGATGTGTATTCCCATGATTGTGATTCCTTCCTTTGCGGCGGAATCATCTGTGTCTGAGGAAGAAGACGTATACCTTTATGAAAACACCTTTGAAACCTATACAGAGGGGCATACTTGGACAGCAGCTGACAATTATTTTGAAATCAATCCCAACAATAAGCTCTCCGGTGCTACTTCTAAACATACGGTGATCAAAAACCCTGAGGATACCTCCGATTTGGTTTGGAGCTTTCCCATGGAATCTGCCAATAATCAAAATCATCTTTATTTGGCAACAAACGGTTTTTCTTATACCATTACCCCCAAAATTATTTTTGAATTGGATTTTTATGTCCCTGAAGATGCGTACGGCTCCTTTTTCTTGGAATTCCGCAGTGCTAAATATACCGGCGGAAGCGGAAATCCCTCTGCTCTTGCAATTAAAATGGGAACCTCGTCAAGCACTGCCGATACGGTGGTTTTGGAGGATCGCCAAAACAGTTCGAATTACAAGCAGCACACGATTCATCGTGGGGAATGGTATCACCTAAGCTATGCATGGAATATGGTGAACGGAACTTACCGCACCTGCTTGAACGAGGAACTTGTTTTTTCGGGAAAGAGATATACTAACGTTGATTTTACCAACGCATCTTTCGCGGACGTTAACCTGTATAGCTATAACACGTACTGTGGCGCCTGGGGCGGCAATCTTCTCATAGATGATATCAGAATCTCCGATAACAGTGCAAAATATTTTCCTGTATATGAAAACACCTTTGAAAGCTACACGGTTGGCAACGCAATGAGTGATACCTCCTCGGGAAAGGGATTTTCGAGTGATCTGTCTTCTCTTGGTTATACCGTTGCAGCAGATCCAAAAAACACCGATAATAAGGTGTTGGGCGTTCCCGTGAGCGATGCGGCAGCGGATAACTATAAGGCTGCAACAACGGAGTATACCTCGCCTTCCGACTATAAGGATGCAGTGGATTTTACATTCACAGAGGATATCTATATTCCTTCGGATGCGGTCGGAAGTGCTAAAATTCAGGGGTGGGAACGGTATAGTGCCGATTCCAACGTGTGGCATGACTTCTTCTATATCAATTTTACAACCGCTTCCTCTGCGGCGACTGTCGAATTCCCGAGCAACTTTGCTTACAGTGTTAAGGGAAGCAATCTCAAGCTGAACCGTGACACATGGTATCACTTGACTGTTTCCTTGAAGCAGACGACGGGAGACATGACGGTTTTGATAGACGGTGAGATTGTCTTTGTCGGTAATTTGGGTGCACCGATCAACATTGCTCAATTCTTCATTGCGAGAATGAGAACGGCATCCGCATGCGGTGCTACTCTGAACGGCACTATTTACTTGGACAATATTCGAATTTATAAGGAGTATTTCAAGAACGGAGAAATGACCGAAACCCGTACTTATAAGTGGAGCAACGATTTTGAAAAATACACTGTTGATGCATTGATCACCGACACCTCGTCGGGAAGTGGATTCAGCTCAAGCCTTGCCCAAACTTATAAGTGTACCACAACCTATGATCCTTTGAATGCTGAAAATAAGGTCATGAACGTTCCCACTGAGAACGGAAACAACTATGTCGGACAAACCTATGACTGGAGAAACCAGGGTGATTCTTATACAAAAATGACACATCTGGTGTTCGAGCAGGATATTTATATTCCCGGTGCGACAACAGGCAAGACGAGGGTACAGGGATGGCAAAAGATCCCCAGCGAGGGCTTCCGCTCCTTCTATGATATCGATTTCAGTACGGCGAATGAGGATGCGATGATCATTCCGATTGGGACGACGTCCTACGTAGGAGCATTGGCGCTTTCTAGAGATACGTGGCACAAGACAACCTTTTCTCTGGTTCAAAGCACGGGAGAATATTATATTTTGATCGACGGCAACGTAGCCGCAGTCGGAATACTCGGCAATACGTCGATGCAGCTCTGCACGTATTTCTTCTTCCGCGCGTATGCGGGTGCTTCGGGATCCGTTTATCTTGATAATATGCATATCTACGAGGGCTTCGATAAAGGTGTTATGCACGATTCTGCTCTTTACAGAAATACCTTTGAATCCTACACAAAGGATTTTGAATGGAGCTCTGCCGACAGCTATTTTGATGCCAATGTCAATGCGCCTATCACAGACGCATCGTTGAAGCATAAGGTCGTTTCCGATCCGACCAATGCCGATAATCTTGTATGGCAGATTCCCTTAACGGAGGCAAATCTGAATAACAATAAGGCTTATCTCAGCTCCGCATCTTCGGTCGATTATCAAAAGACTTCTATCGTTACCTTGAGCATGAAGGTTTACGTACCCGCGGGAGCAAAGGGCGACGTAAAGATGCAGGGACATTCGGATGCGGAAGGCTTCAACGATCTTTATCATATTTTGATGAAGGGAACGTCCGCTTCCGTGTGGGTGGACGATAGCGTGGCATATACGGGAGATCTGAATCTGACTCTCGATCAATGGCACAATATCGACTATGCCTTGAACCTTGTCAGCGGTGAATTCAAGCTCATGATCGACGGAGTCATCGCTTATTCTGGCAATATAGGTCTTAAAAATCGTGTTTGGGACGGCTGGATCATCGCCAAGCTTCAAAGCACGGATCGTGTATCCGAGCATAACGGTACAATGCTTGTGGATGATATTGTTATCGAAGCCGCTCTTGCGGACGGAGAAATGGCAACAACCTCTTATCTGTATGAAAATACGATGGAGCAATACTGGAGCGAATATGTCTTGGAAGGAGATGCGTGGTTTAGCTCCAACATCAATGACGGAAATCACGGTCACATGATCGTAACCGATCCCACGAATGCTGCGAACAAGGTATGGAAGGTTCCCATGGGGGCAGAAAATGCCGACAATGTCAATTCGGCATTGAAAATTGGCAATAATGCGATTTCTTACAGCAATACGCCGCACATTGTTTTTGAGATCGACATGTACGTTCCAACGGGCGCTACAGGCTCTTTCCAGATGGAAGCATGGTCGAGAGATCGCTCGGATAGCTTCCAGTACTTCTATACGGTGAACGTCACCTCTGTCGGTGCAAAGATTGCCCCTTACGGAACCTATTCCTATGCAGGTGAGAACCTGGAGCTTGCAAGAGATACCTGGTACAAAATCGCCTTTGCTTTGGATATGGTGACGGGCGGATATACGATTTACGTGGACGGTGACGTCGCCGCTACGGGTATTACGGGGCAGACCAATCTTTTGGTATCGAACGATTCCTTTATGATAGCAAAGGTAGAAAGCTCTCGCGCGGGCACGGGATATGTTCTTTTTGATGATCTCCTCATCTACAAGGGCGAGAAGCCCATGAACGTGGTTCTTGGTGATGAAACAAGTGAAGATTTTTCTGACCTTGACGGCGGTGTGTATATTCCGACGGTCAATGACGCTGCACAAATGAAGCATTCCGTGTATTCCTATACGGTTTACGATCAAATTGTTCTGCAGGCAGATTATTTCATTGACGGAGATGCGGAGGGTGTACTTGAAAGTAAATTCAATTCCTACCGTTACCTGGTTTCAAACATCTGGGGAATCGGTAAGGAGCTTTCCCTTTATTCCATAGATCTTTCAAGCGGAAAGATCTATCAGAAGCAACAGCCCACGATCTATGGAAATCTCAATGTCGGAGAGAAAAATACCGTCACCGCGGTTCTTGATCTGAATACGGGCGCATACAGCGTTTACGTCAACGGATTCGGGGCGTTCAATGCAAAGGTCGGACACACCAATCTCACACTTGGAGCTGACGAATCGCAGTACTGGCAGATCGTAAGCGTTGCAAGCAATACGCTTACGGGAACCGTTTATGCGGACAATGCTTCCATTCGTCTTTTGGGGGATGATGAGTTGATCCTTATCAATACCGATTCCGACAAGACGCTCAAGTATATCGACGTGACCGTAGGTGGAAAAACCGTTCGCACGGGTGTCTCCTCGCTCTTTATGCCCGCCGACACCTCCTATACAGCGGAAGCGGCATATTTTAACACAAGTGATTACAGCGGAATTATTACCACAGAGCAAAAGATCTCCATTCGTCTCAAGCAGGACAGCGGCTTGCGTTTTGCGACGCTCATCAATGATAAGGAGTCCTTTGACGAACTCTTTTCCATGGCTGGTGAGGAAATCGCGGACGTTTACTTCAGCACGCTGATTACTCCCGTTGATTATTTGAATGCCGTAGATCAGGTCTTTACCAAAGAGGCGCTCAAGACGCTTGTAGGTGTCAATTCCGGTATCACCTATCTCGATGTTAAGGGGACGCACGGATATTATATCTCGGAGGCGCTTCTTGATAACGATCCTTCGACCACTCATTTTGTCGGATCGATCGTTAATATCAAGCAACAAAATTATGATCGTTCCTTTGCAGCGATCGGCTACGTTGAAGTTTTGCTGTTGACGGGCGAGGTGATCACCCTTTATTCCTCACAATGGCATTCTTCAAATATCAAGTCAGCTGCCTTGCTCGTCAGAAATGCCGGGGACGGTTATTATGACAGCCTGGATGAAAAGAACAAAGCGTTGATTGATTCCTTCGCCGACTACATGGCACCCGTGACCGAAATTGTTGCGGATTCCATTCCCACGCTTTCTACCGAAGGATCTCTCACAGCAACTACGTTTACCGAAGAAAATGGAACCTACTACGTCTATAAAAACGTAACCGTGAATGAAATCGCAGCCTATAAGGATGCGCTGCTCAATGCCGGTTTTACGCTCTATACCTCTCATAATCTGGACTCTGCAGAGTTTGCTACATACACGGGAAACACAAAATCTGTCCGCCTGTTCTGCTATCCCGCCGAAAGCGAATTCCGCATTTTGGTCACCGACCTTGCATACCTTCCCGAACGTGAGAAGCCTACGTACGAGGCGATTGAGGGATTGGTGCCTACCGACACAATGATCAAATCCAACGGAGTCGACAAGATTGGAGCAATGTCTCATGTTCTGCAATTCGTTGACGGAAGCTTTGCTGTCGTGGATGGTGGTTGCGAGGACGCAGAGGATGCATATAACCTGCTTACGTACCTTTGGGAGAACAAGCCGGCAAGTGATGCAAAGCCTCGCGTTACCTGGTTCCTTACACACGCGCATAACGATCACGTGGATCTGCCCAACAGCTTTTTGGAGGCATACCATGAGTTCATCAATCTGGAAATGGTGGTTTATAACTATCCGGATTACGATACCTTCACTGTCACCTACAAAGAAGCTGAGCATTCCCGTGTACGTCAGGAAAGAATAGAGCGCATTCTTTCGGAATATTATCCCAACACAGTTAAATATATCTGCCACACCGGAGACAAGCTGTATCTCCCCGGTTGCACCGTAGATATTCTGATGACCTATCTGGATTTCTATCCGGATACCTTTGCGGGGATCAACGAGACCTGTGCTGTGTTCAAGTTTACCTTTGATAGTGGCTATGAGCTTTTGATCACAGGCGATATCTATCCCAATAACTGTAGCTTCCTGACGACCAACTATCCCACCGTCCTCAAAAGTGACGTAGTTCAAACGCCTCACCATGGACGCGACGGTGCGGATGCAGCCTTCTATAATGCGATTGTGGATGAATTGAAGATCCTCATGTGGAGCAACTCCGCCACATTCTTTGAGGAGCGCGCGGGAAGCGCGAACGACGCCTACGATTGGAGCTTTAACAGTATCGTGCTTGATGCTGCCGGTGTTTCGCACTATAACGCAAGCCAAACGGTCACCGTCAACATGAACGATCTTTCTGTCACCGTAAAGTAACGTTAAAGAAAGGATGGGACAGTTTATGAAGCACTATGAACAACCCTTGATCGATCTGTTCTATATGGAAAGCACGGATATTTTTACTCTTTCCTCGGATTTGAACGATCCGTACGGTGATGATATCTTTCATGGAATTTAATGACATAAGATCAAAAAAACAAGGGATCCCATCGCAATCAGCGATGGGATCCCTTGTTTTGTGACGGTTATTGAGAGCGCTTTTCGGCTGTGTATTTTGAGGGGGAGATGCCCGTGTTTTTCTTGAAAAAGACGGATAAATAAGCAGGAGAGGAAAATCCCATCATTGATGAAATTTCGGAAATTCTGTATCCGTCGTTCAGCAGTCTGCGGATCTCTTTCACACGCAAAGAAGCGAAATACGTCATCGGTCCTTCTCCCGTATAGGTGTGAAATAGCTTTTTGACGTAGCTGATGCTGACATGATGGAGTGACGCAAGCTTGTCAAGCGTCAAGGGCTCATGGATGTGTTCGTTCATCGTTTTTACAAGATGGCGGTATTCCTCAGCCCCTGTGTTTTTGTTCAGACTTTTTTGTGAAGCGGAGTGGAGAGAGAGGGAAAGTAAGAAGCTTTCCAATCGATGCCTTGCGGCGGATGCCTCACATCTCATGTTCTCGTCCAAGGCTCTTTCTTCGGGATGATCGTAAAAATAAAGTAAGGGGGAAAAGAGTGTGCGGTACTCTGTCATCTGTTCTTCTGAAAGTGAAAAGACACCTTTTTTCAGTGACTCGGGGAGAGTTCCTTCGTGTGCAAAGGAAAGAATGATCACGTGAGGAGAAGTCCCACCGGTGCTTTTGATACGGTGGAATTCATTCGGGGCGTGGAGGATCATTTCACTGTCGCGCAAAATATACGAACGGTCATCCTCTACTACCTCAACAGCACCTTCAAGAACGGTGACGATCTCCCAAAAATTGTGAAGCTCGCCCTTGAATATAAAATCACTGTCCCAGTTGTAGTTGATGGCAGAATAAAGTGCCGTGATACGAAAAGGAGTATCGATTTCGTGAGTTTTGTGTGGCATGTTCTTTTCAGTGTCCTTTTTTAAAAAAAATATGTCTTATTGTGTATTTACATATAAAATAAGATCTTGTATAATGATAATAACACAATGAAAGACAAATGTCAATATGTTTTTTGAAAGGACTTGAATAATGATACAAAGAGAAAAGAAAACCAAAGTAAGAATCGGTTACATAGGTCTTGGAAGACGCGGAACCTTTGTGATGCAGGACTGCTTCGCACAAATGGCGGACGTTGAGGTCGCATGGATTTGCGACTATTCCGAAAAAAAGATTGAGAAGATGCTTAAGCTTCTTGAAGAAATGGGACGTCCGACTCCGAAGACGACGACGGATTATCATGACATTCTTGCGGATGAAGGTGTGGATGCCGTTGTCATTGTGACCGGATGGAACACTCACGTGCAATGCTCTCTTGATTCTGTCAAGGCAGGAAAGTATACCGCCGTGGAGGTTGGGTGTGCCTATGCGCTTTCCGAATGTTTTGACCTTGTCAATGCCTATGAAGAAACAGGTGCTCCTCTGATGATGCTGGAGAACTGCTGTTATGGGAGACGTGAGATGATGGCATTGAATATGGTGAAGAAAGGCTTATTCGGTGAGATCGTGCACTGTGACGGTGGATATCTGCATTATCTCAACGAAGCGGAGCTTACAAAGCCGGACAACGGCATTGGAGATACGGAGCATTACCGCATTTATGATTATCAGAATCGCAATTGCGAGCAGTATCCGACACATGAGTTCGGTCCGATCTCCAAGGTTCTTGGTATCAACCGTGGAAACAGAGTGATGACACTCTCATCGTTTGCAAGCAAGAGCCGCGCGCTCGAGGTCTTTATGAAGGATCACGTTGATCCCTCCCATCCTTTGAGCGGAAAGTCTTTCCGCCAGGGAGATGTGATCACCACCGTGTTGACCTGTGCAAACGGAGAAACCGTCCGTCTTACCTTGGATACAACGCTTCCTCGTCCTTACTACAGCCGTAATTTCACAATACGCGGTACAAAGGGTTGCTGTATTGAGGAAGGCGGCTTCGGCACGTTCTTCTTAGAGGGAATGAAGGAGCCCACTTACAATAACGAAAAGGATTTCTACGAGAAGTATGATCATCCGTTGTACGAAGAATATACAGATGTTGGTGTCCGTGGAGGTCACGAAGGTCTTGACTGGCTGGTTTGCCGTGCCTTTATCGAAAGTGTAAAGGCGGGGACAGATACTCCGATCGATGCATACGATACGGCAACCTGGATGGCGATTGCTTCTTTGTCCGAAGCTTCCATTGCAAGAGGCGGTGCGCCTGTCGATTTCCCCGATTTTACAAAGGGGAAATGGATACGCCGTGAGCCTGTTGTGGAGTGCAAATATTGCCTTGATGCGATCTGCTCCGATCCCGATACTCCGATCGTTCCCGAAGAAGCTTGATCAAAAACAGTGTTTTGAAGTTAAAAAAGGCGATGGTCATTGCGATCATCGCCTTTTTGGATTTGAATTGTTGAATTATTCACAAATTTGTGTTATAATTCTTATGAAGGGAAGCGCAAATATTCTTTTCTTCACGGATTGCGGAATGCAAACATTTAAAAAAAGGAGAAAATACGATGAATGCAAAAGTACATGAGCTGTTGAATCAACAGATCAATAAGGAGTTTTACTCCGCATATCTTTATCTCGACTTCTCAAATTATTTTGAGGATGCAGGACTTGACGGATTTGCAAACTGGTATAAAATTCAAGCGCAGGAGGAGCGCGATCATGCGATGCTCTTCTATCAATACCTTCAGAACGAAAATCAAAAGGTGACGCTTGAGGCGATTCCGAAGCCCGATAAGGTATTCAGCTGTCATATGGACGTTCTCAAGGCAGGTCTTGAGCATGAAGAATATGTAACTTCGCTGATTAACGATATTTATGCAGCAGCTTATGAGGTAAAGGATTTTCGCACGATGCAGTTCCTTGATTGGTTTGTAAAGGAGCAGGGCGAGGAAGAAACCAATGCCAATGATATGATTACGAAAATGGAGCTGTTCGGTTCTGATCCCAAGAGTCTCTACATGCTCAATCAGGAGCTTGCGGCAAGAATTTATACCGCTCCCTCCTTGGTTCTTTGATTCAGAAACGAACAACGGGCTGAGCCGAATGCAGATGCATTTGATTGGCTCCGTTAGAATAAGCAACAAGGACTCGAACCAACGAGGTTTGAGTCCTTGTTGCTTATTCTTTTTTGAAATCTCTGGCAGCCTTGTGCTTTTTGGCAACGTCTTCGGAATATCGCATCGTAGAGCCTCGCAGAATGGTGTCCGAGCCGAATTTTTCGCGGATGTCATCGATCAAACGGTCAATTTCCTGTTCACGCTCGTTTTTCGGTTCGTCAAACATAGAAAGCTGCCTCTCCTCGCTATCCGAAAGATCGGTAAGCGCAACTCCCAACAGGCGCAAAGGTGTTCGCTTATCCCAAAGCTCTGAGAAAAGACTTTTGGCACAAGTGAAAATTTCAGAGGTGACGTCGGTTGGAGACATCAGCTTCTTTTGATGGGAATGATCCTTGAAATCGTTCCCTCGGATCGTAACGGAAATACAGAATGCGCGACAGCGGTCACGTCTCATGCGAGATGCGACGCTGTCACAAAGTGATAAAAGAACGCGGTGCGCTTCCTCGGATGTGATGATGTCCTCGGCAAGGGTTGTGGAATTGCTGTATCCCTTGGCATCCTCCGCTTCGGACAGGACGGGAGAATCGTCCAGAGCATTGGCATATCTCCATAGATGCTCTGAGAGCTTATTGCCAAACATGGAATAGAGACGGGAACGATCCGTCTGTGCAAGATCTCCGATGGTCAAGATGCCGGCAGCACACAGCTTTTCTGCGGTTGCGCCTCCCACCGTGAAAAGATCGCCCACGGGGAGGGGGGCAAATTTTTGTGTAAGCTCGTTTTGAAAAAGCGTATGAACACGGTCCGGTTTTTCGAAGTCACTTGCCATTTTGGCAAGGAGCTTGTTGTGAGAGATCCCGATGTTGACGGTGAATCCGAGAGTGTCACGGATTTCATCTTTGATTTTATGCGCGATGGCAATCGGATCGGGGTAGAGACGTGCCGTCCCGCTCATGTCGAGAAAGCATTCGTCAATTGAAAACTGTTCGACGACAGGGGCATATTTTTTACAAATGGCAATGAATGCGAGAGAAGAGGCGTGATAGAGCTCAAAATTAGGTTTGGCAAGAAAAAGGTTGGGACATTTTCTTAATGCCATGGCAATGGGTTCTCCCGTTTTGACTCCCATCTTTTTTGCGGGAATCGATTTGGCAAGAATGACTCCGCGACGGCTTTCTCGATCTCCTCCGATTGCCGAGGGGATCAATCGAAGATCGTTTTCTCCGCTTTTTAACCGTTTGACAGCTTCCCAGGAGAGAAACGCGCTATTGACGTCTACGTGAAAAATCAGACGCGGTGACATGTTTTCTCCTTTCTTGATGCATTGAAATCAATTGGTGGAAAGTGTGGAGGTTTCGATTACAGTAGCGAGAATTTTTCGCTCGTCAAACGGGATTTTTTCGTTGCCGATCAATTGATAGGTTTCATGCCCTTTGCCTGCTAAAAGAAGAATATCGCCTTTTTTGGAAAGCTTGATTGCATGAAGAATGGCATCGTGTCGATCGGTAATTTTGCAATAGCTTGCTTGACGATCGAAGGCGGTAGCAATTTCATCGATGATCTTTTCGGGCGATTCCTTGCCGGGATTGTCCGAGGTAAGGATCGAAAAATCGGCAAGAGAAGCTGCGATGGAGCCAAGTGAAGTCCGTCTCATTTGAGAACGTTCTCCGACCGATCCGAACAAACAGATCAAACGATTGGGGTGATAGGCACGCAAGGCGGTGAGAATACTGCGAAGGCTTTCTTCGTTGTGCGCATAATCGATCACTGCCATCGCCCCCGTCGGAAGAGGATAGCATTCCGATCTTCCGTCTGCACGAAGCGAAGAGAGAACACGGGTTGCGTCGGAAAGCGGAATTTCAAATACGTCGTGCGCTACGGCGACCGACAAAAGTGCGTTAAAAGCGTTACACTCTCCGACCAAAGGAAGGATTGTTGGATAAGCATTATTTCCGTGCAGAATGGAAAAGGAGATCCCCAAGAGGGTATCCGTTTTGATTGATTGGATATCCTGTACCCGATAATCGGCATCCTTTTTTGTAAGAGAGCAGAAAGTTTCTTTTTTGGCTGTGGTGTTGCAACGCATGTCCGCATGTGCGGGATCGTCTGCGTTCCAGATTGCATGTTCCGCTCCGAAATCTGTGAACAATCGATGCTTGCAGGACTTGTAGTCCTCAAAGCTTGCGTGCTCAGATGGACCGACGTGATCCGGTGAGAGATTGGTGAAGATCACTGTTTTGAATCTGACACCGTCGGCACGAGCTTGCATCAACGCTTGAGAGGAAACCTCAAGCACCGCGACGTGTGTACCTTGCGAATGCATATCCGCAAGTGTTTTTTGAAGAGTGAGGGCATCGGGGGTAGTGTTTTGCGTTTGAAGGCGCACGTTTTTGTAAAAAATCCCATTGGTGCCGATATATCCACAGGAAATTCCACATTCTTCTAAAATTCCGCGAATGAGGTGCGCGGTTGTGGTTTTGCCCTTGGTCCCCGTGATTCCGATAACGTGCATTTTTTCGGAGGGAAATCCGTAAAAGGTCGCGGCAAGGGTGGAAAGTGTCCGTCTTGTATCTTTGACGAAAATCACAAAGGCATCCGCAGGGAGGGAGAGCGACTCTTGCGCCACAAAAAAACGGCATCCATTCTTGTACGCGAGATGAGCGAGCGCATGACCGTCAAAACGAGTGCCGCGAATACACACAAACAATGAATTTGGATCAGCGCGTCGTGTATCCTCTGTAATGTTAGAGATTTCAAAAATGGGAAGCGGTTGGGAGGTGACGGAAGAAAGAAGCTTTTGAATCAGCATCACGTTACCTCCCTAAAAAATCGTCGGAAAAACCGACGGGCATTTTTTTACAGGCGAGAATGGTGCGGTATGCCAGAACCTCCAGAGAATCCGTGAAGGGAAGCGATTGTGGAAGCTGAGCCTTCAAAAGAGAAAGCTCTGTACAGCCAAGCACGAGCCTTTCACAACCGTTTTCAAGCATGCGATTGGCGATTTGAAGAAATTCGGAGACGTCGACGGTTTTGTTTTGTTTAATGGAATCATATATAATGGAGGATATGATCGCTTGATCACGTTCTTCGGGGGTAATGCATTCAATTTCGGAATCCTTGCAGAGGCGGTGATAAGCTCCTGAAAAAACCGTTCCATCGGTTGCAAGAAGTCCGAAACGGCGAACGCCGAGTGAGGTAAGGTGGTGAATTGTTTCCTTGATGATGTTCAACACGGGAACGTGACATTCCTGTGTCAGACCGTCGTAAAAATAATGCGCGGTATTACAGGGGATGACAATCAGATCAACTCCCGCACCTTCAAGACGGTGCGCCTCTTCGATCATCACGGGAAGCGGATCGAGAGAAGACTTTCCCAAAATATATGCGGTTCGGTCGGGGGTAGTTGCGCGGCTGGAGATCATCATATCAATGTGATCGGCATCGCGCTGTGCTTTTGTATGTCGGTTGAGAAGCTCGCAAAAATAAATGGTTGACATCGGACCGAGTCCACCGAGGATTCCTAAAAGTATACGATCGTCAGACATGTCTATCCTCCTTTATGCGTGGCTTCCGGGGCATTTCCGAAAACCAGACACGGTACATTTCTTCACGGGATGCGATTACGTATTTTCCCTCCAGCTCTTCATGCTTCTCCCAAATCAGATTTGCGTATTCCTCCGTGCAGGGAATGAGGTAAAGAATGACGTCGGCATTTCCCAGCTGATTGGCAAAATCCGACAGCGCATCGATCATCAGTCTTTCGCCGTTCGTATGACTGATGATATGAAATTTCATACAAAGAGAGAGCCGCATGGGAAGGGGGATTTTTTCACAAAAGACGTGAGAAACGACACCGTATTCACGGTACATGCGATGTGCGGTTTCGTTGACCTCGGTGGAAACTCCGAGAAGCACAGGGATGATTTCACCGGCAAGTGTATCCTTTACGATATAATCCATGATGACTCCTTTCTTTGATTTTTATTCGCTTACGGTTCTTTTGAAAGGAGGGCGCGAAGCTCCTTTTCAGCATGAAGCACATCTTCCTTGGTTGCTTCTCTGATGTCGGAAAAACGGAAGGGGATTCCCATTTTTTCATATTTGACAGAACATATCTTTTTGAAAGGAAGAAGCTCAAAGTGATCGACGCATTTGTTCTCACGAATCAAGTCGGAAAGAAATTCAAGATCCTTCCTTGTATCGTTCAATCCGGGAATGATCACTTGTCGAAGTGTGGTTGGAATTTTGGATTGATTTAAGTAATGAAGAAAGGAAAGCGGCGTGTTGATGGGGCAACCCACGTAATTTCGGTAGTCTTCATCCGTGGAATATTTGACGTCGAGCAATACTCTGTCGGTGTAAGAAAGCAGCTCCTTGACCGCATCATTCAAAATACAACCGGAGGTATCAAGGCAAGTATGCAAATGTCGGGACCTACATTCCTTAAAAAGCTCCGTGGCAAAGCACGGTTGCATCAGCGGTTCTCCTCCGGAGAGCGTGATACCTCCGTTTTGACCGAAATATTCACGGTAGCGCAACGCGCGAGAGGTCAATTCCTTTGCGGAGATTTCAATCCCGCCTCGGCAATCCCAGGTGTCGGGGTTGTGGCAGCATCCGCAACGCAAGGGACAGCCTTGCGCGAATATGACAAACCGAACGCCCGGACCGTCAAGGGTTCCGAGCGTTTGGATGGAATGAACATGCCCCATAATCGGGGTTTCTTTCATATCAGAGCACCTCGTGGAAGGTACGGCTGATCACTTCTCTTTGCTGTTCCTTGGAAAGCTTGTGGAAGTTCACAGCATAGCCTGACACACGAATGGTGAGGTTCGGGAACGCCTCGGGATCTTCATAAGCCTTCTGTAGGGTTTCGCGGTTGAGAACGTTGATGTTGATATGGTGAGCACGCTTTGAGAAGTAGCCGTCAAGAATGGAAACAAGGTTGTCCACACGCTCCTTATCGGTTCTTCCAAGTGCATCGGGCGTGATGGAGAAGGTGTTGGAGATTCCGTCACGGCAATCCTCATATCTCAATTTTGCTACGGAGTTGAGAGATGCCAGTGCGCCGTTTTCTTCACGGTTGTGCATGGGATTCGCTCCGGGGGCGAATGCCTCTCCCGCACCTCTACCGTCGGGAGTGGCACCCGTATGCTTTCCGTACATGACGTTGGAGGTGATGGTGAGGACGGAAAGCGTGTGAATGGCATCACGGTAGGTGGGTGTTTTTCTCAGCTCATTGATGGTCTTGTGCGTCAGTTCACGTGCGATCAGATCCACCCGGTCGTCGTCATTGCCGTATTTCGGGAAGGTTCCCACCGTGATAAAATCGGTGATAAAACCGTTTTCATCCTTGACAGGACGCACCTTTGCATATTTGATGGCGCTGAAGGAATCCGCAACCACGGAGAGTCCCGCAATACCGAATGCCATAAAACGGCTGACTGCGGTATCATGAAGAGCCATTTGGATTTTTTCATATGCGTACTTGTCATGCATGTAATGAATGACGTTCATGGTGTTGACGTAAAGTCTTGCCAACCATTTGAGATAGATATCAAAACGCTCCATTACCGCGTCAAAGTCGAGAATGTCTCCTTCAAGGGGAGGCATCTGAGGACCGATCTTTGTGCTGCTTGTCGTATCGTAGCCACCGTTGATCGCGATGAGAAGAAGCTTGGCGAGGTTGCAACGCGCGCCGAAGAATTGCATCTGCTTTCCGATCTTCATTGCGGAAACACAGCACGCGATTGCGTAATCGTCACCGTAGCAGGGACGCATGACATCGTCGTTTTCATATTGGATGGAATCGGTATCCACGGATACCTTGGCACAAAATTGCTTAAAGCCTGCGGGAAGAGAATTTGCCCAAAGAACCGTAAGGTTCGGTTCGGGAGAAGATCCCAGCGTATAGAGTGTATTGAGAATTCGGAAGGAGCTCTTGGTAACAAGCGTCCGACCGTCCTCGCCCATACCGCCGACACTTTCGGTGATCCACATGGGATCTCCTCCGAAGAGCTCGTTATATTCGGGAGTACGGAGGTGACGTGCCATGCGAAGCTTGATCACAAAGTCGTCAATCAGCTCCTGAGCATCCGTTTCTGTCAGAATTCCACGCTCCATATCTCTTTCAATATAGATGTCAAAGAAGGTGCTGACGCGTCCCAAGGACATTGCGGCACCGTTTTGTTCCTTGATTGCGGCAAGATAGGCAAAGTAGGTCCACTGGATCGCCTCACGTGCGTTGGCGGCGGGCTCACTGATGTCGTAGCCGTACATAAACGCCATTTCCTTAAGATAACCAAGGAAGCGGATCTGCTGGTGAAGCTCCTCGGTAAGACGGATGTCGTCCGTATTGAAGTTATTATCGGAAAGCGCGGCTTTGTCCTTTTGCTTTTCCTCAATCAGACGGTCAACTCCGTAAAGAGCGACACGGCGGTAATCACCGATGATGCGCCCTCGGCCGTAGGCATCGGGAAGTCCCGTGATGACGTGCGTTTTACGAGCCAATCTCATTTCATCCGTATAAGCGCGGAATACACCGTCGTTGTGCGTGGTACGGAAGCGGAATTCCTGCTCGATTTTGTCACTCAGATGATAGCCGTATGCCGCGCAGGCATTGCGTACCATGCGGATACCGCCAAAGGGATTGACACCTCTTTTCAATGGGGCATCCGTTTGAAGACCGACGATCAAATCCTTGTCTCGGTCGATGTATCCGGGTGCATAGCTTGTCAGCGAGGAAACCGTTTCGGTATCCACGTCGAGAACTCCTCCGTTTTGTCGTTCTTTCTTGAACAATTCCTCCACGGTGTTCATGATGGCGCGAGTGCGCTCGGTTGCTTTTGAAAGGAAGGATGCGTCTTCTGTATAGGGCTTGTAATTTGTCTGGATAAAGTCTCTGACATTGATCTCTTTTTCCCAGCTTCCGTTCTTAAATCCTGTCCAATTTTCGTGCATATATAAATCCTCCTTGTCGATGGAATGAAAAATGACAAAAAATGCTTGAGATACTACAATTATACACTATACTCGCTTTCATGTCAAGATATTGTGGTTGTAAAGAAAAAAATTTATAATATATTTTTCGTTTTTTCTGTTTTCCTATTGCTTTTTTATGGATTTTGGACTATAATGATTGCGAAGAATCAATAAAGAGGGGACAGAATGAAAAAGGAAAAGATCTACAGAGTTTTTTCACACCTTCCCGAACTGGCGACACCTCGCCTGACTCTCAGAAGAATGATGATTGCGGACACCTCGGATATGTACGAGTATGCTTCCCGTCCCGATGTTACGAAATTCTTGACTTGGAATCCACATCCCGATCGGAATTATACACGCGAATATCTTTCTTATCTCGGAGACCGTTACGCCGCAGGGATGTTTTACGATTGGGCGGTTGTTTACGAGCCTGACTGTAAAATGGTTGGAAGCTGTGGTTTTACTTCTTTCAATTGCTCTCACGATTCCGCAGAGGTCGGATACGTCCTCAACCCCGAATATTGGGGGCGTGGAATCGCCACGGAGGCGTTGGAGAAGGTACTTGAATTTGGATTTGAAACCTTGGGACTTCATCGGATCGAAGCGCGCTTTATCGAAGGGAACGATTCGTCAAGACGTGTGATGGAGAAGGTGGGAATGTCCTTTGAAGGCGTTTTACGTGAGGGAATGCTGGTCAAAGGGACTTACGTAAACGTCGGCGTTTGTTCCATTCTCCTGCGGGAATGGAAGGAAATACACAAGAAGTGAATATCTGCCGCTTTGACGGTCAAGAATCGGGATACGGGATGTCCCGATTCTTGATTTTTTGGAGGAATTATGGCAGGGTATACAAAAAGCGGAGTGTCCGTGGAAAAGCTTTCGGGAACGGAAACGGAAAAGAATCTGCATACGGCTCTCAGTGGCGAGTCACAGGCGTATTTGCGCTACAAGTGGTTTGAAAGGAAGGCAAAGGATGACGGATACGTGGAAATATCCGAACTGTTCCGCGATACGGCATCCAATGAGAAGGAGCATGCGGAAATATGGTTCAAGTATCTCGGCGGTCTTTCTTCCACTGAACGTAATCTGGAATGCGCTGCGTCGGGAGAGAATTTTGAGTGGTCCACGATGTATGCCGAATTTGAACAGACGGCAAGAAGGGAAGGCTTCGACGTGATCGCGGATCTGTTTTCCCGTGTGGCTTCCATCGAAAAGCAGCACGAGGAAAACTACAAAAAATCCTTGGAACAGATCAGAAAGGGCGAATGCTTCGTATCTGAACAATCGGAAAAATGGATTTGTATCAATTGCGGATACGTGCTCGAGGGGAAAGAGCCGCCGCTTGTTTGTCCGACCTGCGCACATCCCCAAGGGTATTTCAAGAGATACACTCAAAAATAATTTTTGTGTGGTTTTCCCCCCCCCCCCCC
>JAZSMX010000101.1:0-17796 GCA_045536125.1 Eubacteriales bacterium
TCTTTTTGAACCGCGGCGGCGCTGTGCTTTACGTGCTGTGGCTTGATTTCAAAGTATTCATCCCAAGAGTGCGTCGGTTACCAGCATCAGGCAAAAGCCGACGAGAAGCGCGTATGTAGCCGCGCGCTCATGACCGTGCGCGTGCGTTTCCGGGATCATCTCGTCGCTGATGACGTAGAGCATCGTTCCACCCGCAAAAGCAAGCGCGAAGGGAAGGATCGCAGTGGAAACAGAGACTGCGAAATATCCGATCAGGGTTCCCACAACCTCTACAAGTCCCGTTAGCATGGCAAGGAAAAAGGTGCGTCCCGGCTTGATGCCCGATGCAAGCATCGGACCGATGATCACCATTCCTTCGGGAATATTCTGAAGGGCAATGCCACCCGCGATAATGAGTGCTTGCGAGGTGTCACCCGAACCGAATCCGACACCCGCCGCGATTCCCTCGGGAAGATTGTGAATGGCGATGGCGCAAACAAAGAGAAGGACACGGCTGACGTTGGCGTTCGGATGTGATTCCGTATCAGCTCCCGCAAGCTTGTGAAGGTGTGGAACCACACGGTCGATCAGATTGAGACAGAGTGCTCCCGCAAAGATGCCGAGCACGGCGTAAAGAAGCCCGAAATCTCCCCCATATTCCAGGGAGGGGAGAATCAGCCCGATCACCGCCGCCGCAAGCATCACGCCTGCGGCAAAGGAAAGAACGGCGTCGGAAAAGGTGTGTGAAAAGCGTTTTGTGAGAAACCCGATGGCAGCACCGATGACGGTGGCGCCCCCCACACCGAGGGCGGTTAAGATTACAAGCTCCATGGTGCGTTACTGCGTGATCGGCTCAAAGTCCTGTGCGCCGTGCTTGCAAAGAGGACAGATAAAGTCGGAGGGAAGCTCCTCTCCCTCGTAAACGTAACCGCAGATCTTGCAAACGTAGCCAACCTTTCCTTCGGTCTTCGGCTGCGGCTTGACGTGCTCGTGATAATACGCATACGTCATGGATTCTCTGTCAGAGATCACGCGTGCCTCGCTGACCGAGCAGATGAACATGCCGTGTGTATCAAGATCGATATATTCCTCCACGTCAAGGGAGAGGAAGGCGTTGATATAGCGGGGAAGGAAGATGAGACCGTTGTCGGAGCGGAAGGGCTCGCAATTTTCAAACTTGTTCGTGTTTCTTCCGCTCTGGAAGCCGAATTTCTCAAATACGGCAAAGGGAGCGTCTACCGTGAGGCAGTTGACGTTCATCTTTTTGGTTTGCTTGATGACGTGATGCGAATAGTTTTGCTTGTTGATCGTTACGGCAACGCGGTTGGGGGTGCTCGTGACTTGGGTGACAGTATTGACGATCAGTCCGTTGTCCTTCTTTCCGTCGTTGGAGGTGACCACGTAAAGCCCGTAGCCGATGTGGAACAGCGCCGAGAGGTCGTTTTTGTTGGCGGTGGTGGCACTTTGCTCGCGGTATTCGCGACAAAGCTCACGCGCCATATCCTCAAGTGCCGTGCGGCTTTCCTCGTTCAGTGCGGATTGGATTCTGACCGTGACGGGAAGGAAGGTCAGATTCCTGCATTTTTCCAGCATTCCGTGCATCACCTTGGCGGCAAGCGGTGCCCAGCTTCCGTTTTCGATGAGGGCAACGGTGCGGTTGGCAAAGCTTCTTTCGGTCAAATGATCGATGAATTGACGCATGAAGGGGAAGATGTCCCCGTTATAGGTGGTGGTCGCCAGAACCAGCTTGGAGTAGCGGAAGGCATCTGCCACGGCTTCGCTCAGATCGCATCTGGCGAGATCGTAGACCTTGACCGTGGGAGCACCGCCGCGACGAAGCTGCTCTTCAAGAGAGGTGATGGCACGGCGCGTATTGCCGTAAACCGAGGTGTAGGCAATGACGATGCCCTCTTCCTCTGCCTCATAGCTTGACCAGGTGTTGTAAAGATCAAGATAATATCCGAGATTTTCGGAAAGAACAGGACCGTGCAGGGGACAGATCTTGGCAATGTCAAGTCCCGATGCCTTTTGCAAAAGCTTTTGCACCTGCATGCCGTACTTTCCTACGATGCCGATATAGTAGCGTCTTGCTTCGTCTGCCCAAGGCTCTTCTCTGTCAAGCGCTCCGAATTTTCCGAACCCGTCCGCCGAGAAGAGGATCTTGTCATATGCGTCATAGGTGACAATGACCTCGGGCCAGTGTACCATGGGAGCGGTGACAAAGGTCAGCGTGTGTTTTCCAAGGCACAAGGTGTCGCCCTCACCCACGGTCAGTCTTCCGTCCTCAAAATCCGTTCCGAAGAAGCTGTTCATCATGGGAAATGCCTTGGTGGATGCGACGATCACAGCGTCGGGATATGCCTTCTTAAAGCTCAGAATATTGGCGGAATGGTCGGGCTCCATGTGCTGAACAATGAGATAATCGGGGGCTCTTCCTTCCAGGGCAGACTCCAGATTGTCCAACCATTCGTGGGTGAATCTTGCGTCCACGGTGTCAAGCACCGCGATCTTTTCGTCCAGAATCACATAGGAGTTGTAGGACATGCCGTTGGGGACACGGTACTGTCCTTCGAAAAGATCGACCTCGTGATCGTTGACACCGATGTATTTTACATCCTTGGTAACGTACATTTTAAAATCCTCCTATATTTTGATGCTCCCGACCGCGCAAACCGCGGTCGGGATATTTCTTTTTTGGTTCAGAAGCACTTTCCGCTCTTGCAATCCTCGGTGCTTCCCGCGCGATAGCAAAGCTCGTTCGGGCACTGTCCGTCACGGGCAAAGTCCACGAGGTTTTTTACCGTGGTTTCGGCAATGCCGCGAAGGGCTTCCTCGGTCAGGAATGCCTGGTGAGAGGTGACGATCACGTTCGGCATGGAGATCAGTCTTGCCAATACGTCGTCCTCGATAATATGTCCCGAGAAGTCCTCGAAGAAAAAGTCGGATTCCTCTTCGTAGACGTCAAGGCAGGCAGCGCCAACGTGTCTTGCCTTGATGCTCTCAAGAAGCGCTTCGGCATCGATGAGCGCACCGCGTGAGGTGTTGAGAATGACCACACCGCGGCGGCACTGTCCCAAAGTGTCCTTGTTGAGGAGATGATAGGTATCCTCGGTCAAGGGACAGTGAAGGGAGATGATGTCGGACTTTTGGAAAAGCTCGTCCATGGAAACGTAGCGGACGGTGTTACCGTTGTCAAGATCCTGTGCGGGATATTTGTCATATGCCAGCACCCGCATTCCGAATCCTCGGCAGATGTCGATGAATGCGCGTCCGATGCGTCCCGTTCCGACGACACCCACCGTTTTTCCGTACAGATCAAAGCCTGTCATGCCCGCAAGGCTGAAATTGAAGTCTCTTGTTCGGATATACGCCTTGTGAATCCGTCGGATGGAGGTGAGCAGAAGCGCGATGGTATGCTCTGCCACGGCATGAGGGGAATAGGCGGGGACGCGGAAGACGTGAAGCCTTCCGTGGGCATATTTCATGTCCACGTTGTTGAAGCCCGCACAGCGGAGTGCCAGAAGACGGATGCCGAAGGAGTTGAGCTTGTCAATGACGGGCGCATTGACCGTGTCGTTGACAAACACGCACACACCGTCATAGCCGCGGGCAAGATCTGCGGTGTCCTCGGAAAGCTTGGTTTCAAAGTATTTGAATTGGACGCCGTGCGTCTCTCCGTATTTGTCAAATGAAGGACGGTCGTAGGGCTTGGCATCAAAGAATGCGATTTTCATAGAGTGAATCCCTTTCGGAATGAATTTTGATTTTGGCAGAACGCCGATATGATATATGATTCCCTTGCGGAACGTGAAAATTTCACAGGAAAAGAAGATTTTTGAAAAAGTGAAAGCAATGTACTTGATGCTGACTCTGCATCGGACGTCGCTTCCTTTTTTCTTCGTTGAAGCATTGCAATTTACGATTCTATTTTATCATAGAATGCGTAGCTTTTCAATAGGCAATTTCGTTTTTTTGTTTTCTGAAATTCTATTGACAAGGCTGTGACGGTATGGTAAAATGGACTAAAACCAAAAAGGAGACCAAACATATGAGCATTGCGACAAAAGACATTCTCAAAAGAATCGATGAACGCGCGGAGGCACTCCGACAAAGAATTATGGATGCTCCCGATCGGCATTCCTTTACGGGATGCGCGTACTACGTCAGTTCCGAGGGGGCGGATACCAATGACGGAAAGAGTCCCGAGCGTGCGTGGAAAACGCTGTCGCGTGCTTCCGGTGCCGCGCTTTGCAGAGGAGATGCCGTACTCTTCAGAAGAGGTGACGTTTTTCGCGGTCAGCTGATTGCACAGCCGGGAATTTATTACGGTGCGTACGGCACAGGAAATAAGCCCTGCCTTTATGCATGGGAGGAGAACCTTGCGTCTCCCGAGCTTTGGGAGTGTGCGGACGCGTCGGCGCATCTCTGGAGATACAAAAAGAAGATCCTCGACGTGGGAACTTTGGTCTTCGAGGAGGGAAAATTCCATTCCTATAAGCTGATTCCTTCGTATATCGGCGGCCGCTTCGTTTGCCGTGAGGATGAAAGCCGTCCCTTTTCGATGAAGGAGGAAATGAAACGGGATCTGGACATTTACTGGCATTACGATGAGGAGTTGACGACACAGCCGTCCAGAGGGGAGGATTTCCCCATCCCGTCAGTAACCGCCACTTCCTTTGGAACACTGTATCTTCGTTGTGATCGGGGAAACCCCGGACAGGTTTATTCTTCCATTGAAGCTTTGGCAGGGAGAAACCTCATTGTGGTGGGGGGATGTGACTCTGTGACGGTGGAAAATCTGTGTTTGAAGTATGTCGGTCGCCATGCCATCGGCGCCGGCGGAATTTGTGTGCGGGATCTGAAAGTACAAGGCTGTGAGATCGGATGGATCGGCGGTGCGATTCAGCACTACTTCGGAACAGATCCCAATTATCCCGAGGGGGGAAGGGGAACGGTCACGCGCTTTGGAAACGCGATCGAGGTATACGGAGGATGTGAACGGTATACGGTGTCCGACTGTTATATCTACGAGGTGTACGATGCCGCGATCACCCACCAGGTCACTACAGGCGGGAAGAAATTTTTGATGAAGGACATCCTTTACAAGGACAATCTGGTGGAAAATTGCGTTTACTCCATCGAATATTTCCTGGACATGACCGACGGTGACGTGGAAAGCTATATGGAGAACGTTGAGATGTGCGGCAATATTCTTCGCACGTCGGGCTACGGCTGGGGACAGCAGAGACACAACAAGCACACCCCCGCGCACATCAAGGGATGGAGCTACGTCAATGCCGTCAAGCAGAATTACACGGTGCATCACAACGTGTTTGACCGTGCCGCTTACCGTATGGTGCATCTGGTGGCGCAAAAGAAGGAAAGCTGTCCTTTGATGTACGAAAACGTTTACGTGCAGCATAAGGACGGAATGCTCGGTCAGTACGGTGGTAAGGAATCGGGCGAACCCGAGATTCTTCCCTTTGACGAAGAGGCAGAGCGCACGGTCAGAGAGATCCTTTGCGACCGCGATGCCGAGGTTTATACGATCACAGAGTAAGCTCTGTACCCAAACAATCAAAGAACGCGTTCTTCTCCTTGCCGTAGCCAAACGGCAAAGAGAGGAACGCGCTTTTTGTTACTTTATATTCAATCCGTTTTTGAGCAAAAAATATTCGTCGGTCAATACGGTATCGATGCCCATGGAAAGGTACTTTTGTGCATCCTCGACGGTGTTCGCATAGAACAGGTTACAGCGGATACCGTGCTCGTGCGCGAGACGGATGCTTTCCTTGTCCACAAACGCGCGGTCGAACTGAACCTTATCAGCCCCCGCCGCGATGGCACGCAGAACCAGCTCATGTCCGCTTTCCTTGCCGTTCCAGATCAGACAGTAGCCGACGGTGTCATTTTTCTTTTTGAGGATGCGACAGGCAACGTCGCTGTTGGAGGCGAAGTAGACGTGACGCTCGCAGTCATATTGGCGGATCAAGGAAAGAAGCTCATCCATCTGAGCATCGGGGGTGTCCCCCTCCCAGATCTTTACATGCACGTTCATCACCGTGTGTCCCGCGAATTTCTCAAGGAGCTCTTCGACGGTGGGGATTTGAAGAGAGGCGAATTTTTCGTGATGAACACCGAAGTCCAAAGCCCTGAGCTCTCGGAACGTACACTCGCTGACAGTGCCGTGCCCATTGCTGACGCGCTCAAGGTTTGGGTCATGGATGCTGATGAGGTGTCCGTCAGCGGTAAGGCGAACGTCGAATTCCACCTCGGAGGCACCGAGGGCAATTGCCGTCGCAAGGGAGGGAAGACTGTTTTCGGGCATGGCTGCCGAATAGCCGCGGTGCGCGCAAAGTCGCGGATAGGACATGACGCGGTCAAAGGGAACGACGGATGCACCGCCGTTGCGGTAGAGCCAGGGGCGTCTTCCTTCCTCGATGTATTCGTAATGCGCTCGCTGTTTTCCTCCAAAGCCTGCGGGCTTTGTGTATTTTTTCGTAGGATCGATCGCGCAGCTTTCCAATCCCATGCGGCTCTTCATGTTGATAAGCTCCCGTCCGTCGGGTGCGATCACGCAGCTGCAACCGCATAAAGGAGAGTCCTCTCCCAGGGAAACGGAGGCACGGATCAGATAGGCGTTGGTGTGATAGCAAAGGAAACGGTTGATGATGGAGAGTGCCTCGTGCGAATCGGTTCTCTGAAGCGACGCTCCGATGATGATGTCAAGGTTTTGCCTTGCCAGCTGTGGGAAGTTTTCATAGAAATAGAAGTCGTAGCAGGTGAGAAATCCGATGCGAAGCCCCTCTGCTTCGATGACGTAGGGCTCTTGTCTTTCATAGCTGTAGGCAACGTCCAGCGCGTGTCCGCCCTCTTTCTCGCTTTTGACCTCGCTCGGTGCGGGATGTGCCTTGTAATATCTCCCGATGAGCGTTCCGTGACGGTCGAATGCGTGTGTCGTGTTGCGGTAGCCGCTCTCGGTTTTGTGCATGGCATTGACGAAAAGAAGGGAGGAGCAGCGTCGTGCGGTATATGCCGCATGCTCCAGAAGTCGCGGACATAAGCGGTCGATCACTCGAAACATTTCCGCATTGCTCTTGATATCGGCGGGAATGTCACTGTATTCGGGAAGAACGATGAGATCGGAGCTTGCGTCGCACTGATCCATGAGCGACAAAAGTGTATCGAAATTTTGATAAACGTCCTCTCCCGCGAAGGAATAGGGCGGTTGGATGACGGTCACCTTCATATCTTTTCTCTCTTTCTTTGGGATCAATCCCAGTAATCAAGCTTGTCCGTAATGCCGATGCTCTTTGCATGGAAAACGGGGGTAAGCCCTTGCTTTTTTTGCATTCTGTAGTCCTTGAGCGCGCGGAATGCGCGATCTCCGAGGATCACGATCACGGGCACGTTGATCAATACCATCAGTCCCATTGCGATATCGGCAATGTCCCACAGAAGCCCCGCACTCAGCCCGGCGCCGAGGAAAATGACAGAGGAGGCGAGCGCGTAGTAAACGTAATTGAATTTTTTGCCGGGAACGTGACCGAGCACGTGGGAGAGTGCCTGGTTGACGTAAAAAAGATTTCCGAGAAGCGTGGTAAAGGCAAACAGAATCATTGCCACGGTGATGAAGATCGGTCCGAGGTCTCCGACGGTTGCGTGGAGAGATGCCTGTACGAAGGGCGCGCCCGCCAAGGCTTCGGTCGGTTCGACTCCCGAGCACATACACATAAAGGCGGTTGCCGTGCAAACCAGGAGAGTATCGATGAAGACCGAAAGGATCTGAACCAAGCCCTGCTTGACGGGATGGGAAACGTCGGCAGATGCAGAGGCGTTGGGGGCTGATCCGACACCTGCCTCATTGCTGAAGAGACCGCGCTTGATGCCGTACATCACGCAAGAGCCGCTAAATCCTCCGAAGATTGCTTGCAGATCAAAGGCTTCCGAAAAGATCCGTGCAAAGACGGCGGGAAGGGAGGTGATGTTGAGGATTACGATGACGAGTGCTACACCGATGTAAGCAATTCCCATGATCGGAACGAGAAGGCTTGTGAATCGGATCAGACGCTTGCCGCCTCCAAAGAGACAAAAGCCGACTGCCGCGGCGGTGATGAATCCGATGATCCAGGGGGTGACGGCGGAATCGTAGAAGGAATAGGTCGCGAAGGTGGATTGAAGATTGTAGGACGCGAGCATATTAAAGCCGATGCCGTAGGTGAAGATCAGAAGAATGGAAAAAACAATGGCGAGGGGGCGGCAGTGAAGTGCCGTTTCGATATAGTAGGCAGGACCTCCGTAAGAGCCGTCCGCTCCTCTTTTTTTGTAGATTTGAGCCAGCGTGCTTTCCACAAAGGCGGAGGCACCGCCGATGATCGCGATCATCCACATCCAGAAAACCGAACCGAATCCTCCGAGACAGAGCGCGGTGGAAACACCGATGATGTTTCCCGTGCCCACACGGGAGGCGGTGGAGACCATCAATGCGTGGAAGGAGGAGACTCCCTTTTTGTCAGCGGGTTTTTCGGTGACAACCTTGAACTGCTCTCCGAGCAGAGAAAATTGCGAAAGTTTGGTGCGGACGGTGAAATAGATTCCCGCCAGGACCAGAATAATAATGAGAATATAGCTGTACAGTGCGTTGCTGAGCGCACTTGCTGCACTTGAAATCAGATCGATCATATGCGGTCATTCCTTTCCTTGGGAAGCTGAGCAACGGAGTCGTCCGTCAGTTCCTCTGCGATCAAAAAGACGGGGCGGTGCTTGGTTTCCAGATAAATCTTTCCGATATATTCTCCGATGACACCGATTGACAGGAGCTGGATGCCGCCCAATGCCCAGATGGAAACGGCAAGGGATGCCCAACCGCTGACGGTATAGCCCATGAAGAAGCGGACGATCGACCAGATTGCCATTCCGATGCTGGTGAGAAAGACGAGAAGCCCCAGCGTCGCAATCAGACGGATCGGCTTGATGGAAAGTGAGGTGATCCCTTCGATGGCAAAGGCGAGCATCTTTTTTAAGGGGTATTTGGACGTTCCCGCGAAGCGCTTTCCCCGCTCGTAGGAAACAGTGGTGCTGCGGAAGCCGACCAAGGGAACGATGCCGCGCAAAAAGAGATTGACCTCACCGAATTGCGAAAGCCCCTCCAAGGCGCGACGGCTCATCAGACGGTAGTCCGCGTGATTGTATACGCTTTCCACCCCCATCGCGCGCATCAGCCGGTAAAAGGCCTGTGCCGTTCCTCTTTTGAAGAGGGAATCCTTTTTTCTTGAGCTTCGGACACCGTAGACCACGTCGTAGCCCTCGTTGTATTGCTCGATCATGCTATCAATGGCGTTGATGTCATCCTGAAGATCTGCGTCCATGCTGATGGCAACGTCGCAACGGTCCTTGGCATTCATCAGTCCCGCAAGGAGCGCGTTCTGGTGTCCGCGGTTGCGCGAGAGCGAGATCCCACGGAAAATTTTGTTCCGCTCGTGCAATTCGCAAATGAGCTCCCAGGTACGGTCACGCGAGCCGTCGTTGACAAACAGGATGCGACTGTCCTCATCGATCAGCCCTTTTTTGGTCAGATCGCAAAATTTTTCCTCCAGTCGTGCGGAGGTTTCGGGAAGCACCTCTTCCTCGTTATAGCAGGGGATCACGAGATACAGTTTCATGTTCGTTCCTCTCTGTGTGATAGATGTGGGTAGCTCCGCGCTCTCAAACCGACACCGAGCGACGGTGCTTGCGTATTGAGAGCGCGGAGCTGATCTCCAAACGCTATAAAACGTCAGGGACGAAGTCCCATGCCACCCTCCAAGGTCAGCGTTTCACCGTTCATAAACTTGAAATCGGGAGAAGCCAACTGCACGCAGGCTCTGCCGATCTCGGTTTCGGGATCTCCGAAGTGTCCTGCGGGAGGCATTTTGACGTTTGCCTTGAATGCGTCGGGATATGCCTTTTCAAAGCCCTCAAGCTGTGCGGTCCAAGCCAAGGGACAGACCACGTTGGTGTTGATGCCGTCCTTTGCCCATTCGGTTGCCGCGACGCGGGAAAGACCGCGGATGCCTTCCTTGGCAGCGGCATAGGAGCACTGACCGTAGTTGCCGAAGAGACCTGCTCCCGAAGCGAAATTGATGACGCTGCCCTTCGTCTCCTTAAGATAGGGGTAGCACGCCTTCATGTAGTAAAAGGTTGCGTAAAGTCCCGAATACATGGCAAGATTGAATTGCTCGGTCGTGTGATCCTCAATGGTGACACCCGATGCGGATGCTTGCGCGTTGTTGATCAGAACGTCGATTCTTCCGAATTCACGGATCGCCGCCTCGGCAACACCGCGCGCGATTGCTTCATTGTCTGCACCCTCGGAAATATCTGCCTGCAGCGCCAGAACGCGGATAGAATAAAGACGCTCCAATTCTTCCTTTGCCTTTTCCAGCTTTGACACGTTTCTTCCCGTGATGACAAGGTTTGCACCCTCCTTGGCATAGGCGGTTGCAATGCCGTAACCGATCGAGCCGCATTTTCCGTTTGAAAGCACGGCATATCCCGCGCCGGTAATGATGGCTGTTTTTCCCTTGAGAAAGCTCATGATCTGTGATCTCCTTTGGTTTGATTGTTGTATATGTATTGTACCACAAAAACGGGGGCGTGTAAATAGAAAAACGCATTTTTTTGAAAAAAAGGGGCTGTCACATTTGACGAGACCGAAAAAGCCCGTGGAGAAAAGAAAAAAGTCCCGTTTTCCGGTAAAATCGGAAAATGAGACAGGAATCGGGTGAATTTCTTCGAAATTCTCCAAAATATTACGGGCTAATTCTTGCGCCGACTTGGGGGCTCGGCGTACCTTTGTACGCCTGTCGCCCCGAATTCGACGCTTCTCGCCTAAATCTGCCGAGCCCCTATGGGGGTGTCTCAAATTTTCAATTTGAGACACCCCCTTCGAGGGATCTTACATTTTTTCAAAGTGGCAAACGTCGGTTACAAATACGATTGCACCGCCGACCATGACCTCGGAGGGGTAGGAGTGATATACCATCGGTGCCATTTCCGTGGTGGGAACGGCGGGGACGCGCTCCAGTCTCTTGGCGCAGTTCTTGCGGATTAAATCAAGCACCTCATCCAGCTTTTCATCCTCCACACCGATCAGAAGCGTGGTGTTGCCCGCGCGCAAAAATCCGCCCGTGGTGGCAAGCTTGGTAAATTCAAAGTGATTGTCCGTCAGTGCGAAGCAAACCTCATTGGTGTCCTTTTTGTTGACGATTGCGGTGATCATTTTCATGGCAGAAATTCTCCTTTATACGGAAGATCGGCATATTCGCAAAAATATGCCTCTAAAAAAATATTTTTTTGGTTACTTTACCATCATTATACATCAAAAATACGTCGTTAAAGTGAACAAATAGTAAACAAAGAATGAACGCTCAAGAGACTTCGTGGAAGCGGAAGAGCTGCTCTTTTTTGCTTGAGGCACTCCTTGAGTGTGTTCATTTCTGTTACCTTGCGTTACGTGCTTCCGAGTGATACGGGAACACAAGTCCTTTCTTCGATGTATTGCTTGACAAGCTCCGACTCCGATCTCTCCATAAACTCACGTCTTTGATAGGCGGCTTCCACTCCGAGCGCTTCCGCTTTTGTAACCCCCAGAGGGTGGTAAGGCTCAAGCTCAATCTCCTTGATGACGGGATATTTCTCTGCCAGTGCGACGATGCTGTCGTAGTGCGCTTCCGTTGTGTTGACGTCGGGAATGAGCGGACAGCGCAGATGCACCGTCTTTTGATGCTCGTTGAGAAGGGCAAGGGTGGCAAGCACGGGACGGTTGGAGACCTTCGTATATTGCTTGTGAAGCGTGTCATCCCACAGCTTCCAATCCAAAAGGAAGAGATCGGTGTGGGGAATGAGGGAGAGCAACGTTTCCTCGGAGCAGACACCCGAGGTCTCCATTGCCGTTTGCAGCCCCTCTTCATGGCATGCACGGAGAAGTGCCGCTGTGAAGATCGGCTGTGCGGTGGGCTCTCCGCCGGAGACGGTGATGCCGCCGCCCGAGGTTTCGTAAAAAATGCGATCGGCGAGAAGCTCGGGAAGAATCTCACCGACGCTCATGGAGCTTCCCGCATATTCCAAGGCTGTGAAGGGGCACGCAGCGGCACACGCTCCGCAGCCGCGGCAGAGGGAACGGTCCAAGAGATGTTCTCCTGCGGGCGTGACGGTGTGAGCACCCGTGGGACACACAGCAACGCAAGCGGCACAGGCGCGGCACTTGCTCGCCCTGTAAAGAAGCTGACTGCAGCTTTCATGGGTTTCGGGATTGTGACACCAAGCACAACGCAGAGGACAGCCCTTGAGGAAGACGGTCGTGCGGATGCCGGGACCGTCGCTTGTGCAAAAATGCTGGACGTTTAAAACCTGTCCCGTAATATGTAAAAGCTCTTTTTCCATGCGCTTCTCCTCTTTTATTTTGTCAGTATCGTATGCCTTTTTCAGTATAGCATATTTTTTCATTTTGTCAAGGAAAAAAACTTTTTTCTCAATCTTGACAGCGGTTGCGTTTTGATATATAATGTGGACATCGAAAGCGGAGGCGCTCCCAAAGGCGAGCTCCCGTAGAAGCAAAGGAGATCTTGCTATGGTACAACACAATCGCCGTTTTTTGATTGGCATTTGCACTGCGTTTGTGCTTTTGGAAACGGTGCTCGGGATTTTCCTTCAATGTGCTCACGGAGCGACGGTGCGCTATGCTTCCTTTTTGTCGATCATCCTCGCCGCCCTTTTTTGCCTGCTCTTTGCAAGACGTACCCCGTCGTATCTCTTTACCCAGGCGGCACTCCTTTTTACGGTGGGAGCGGACTTTTTTCTTGTACTCCTTGAAGAGAGACAGCAGCTCTACGGGATGATCTGCTTTTTGTTTGTGCAAGCCTTTTATTTTCTCCGACTGTACGCAGAGGATCCAAGCAAGAGACGTCGGCACGTGCATCTGTACGTGCGATTGCTTGCGACCTTGCTTTTCTTGGCTTTAACAGGGGCTGTGCTGAAGAAAAAAACGGATGCTTTGGCGTTGGTTTCCATGGCGTATTATGCCAATCTGCTTCTGAATATCGTTTTCTCCCTGTTGCAAAACGGTTGGCGCTCGCTCTTTTCGATCGGCCTTGTTCTGTTCGTGCTTTGCGATACCCTCATCGGACTTTCCTGCCTCGATCCTTACATTACCGTCGGGGAGGATTCCTTTGTGTGGACGCTGATCCATCCCGGGTTTGATCTTGCCTGGGCATTTTATCTGCCCTCGCAGATGATGCTTTCCATGAGCCTTTTGAATTGGAAACGCGACACCGTATGACGTTACGGTGCCGCGTTTCTTTTTTTCTGTTTTGTGACTTGGTCACGGATATCCGGCAAAAAATCTGCTAAAATAATGACAGAAGCCGAAAAACAAACAGTCAAACAGAAAAGGAGAATACAGAAATGTCAGCTATGGTCATCAATCAAAGCAATTTTGAAGAAGTAAAGAAGAGCGAGCGTCCCGTTCTGCTCGATTTCTATGCATCCTGGTGCGGTCCTTGCCGCATGGTTTCCCCGATTGTGGATGAAATCGCAAAGGAGCATCCCGAATATCTGGTCGGAAAGATCAACGTGGACGAGGAGGCGGAGCTTGCCGGTGCATTCGGTGTCGTCAGCATTCCCACACTCGTCGTGATGAAGGGCGGAAGGATCGTCAGCCAATCGGCAGGCGCGCGTCCCAAGGCGCAGATACTTGCGATGCTGGAGGATTAAGAGACAGAGAGCGCACGCAAGCGCGCCTTGTCAAGCAAACGGATTCCTTCGCTTCTGGAGACCGAGACAATCCCCTCGGAAGAGAAGTATTTGAGCATTCTTGATACGACCTCACGGGCAGATCCCATGTATTTGGCGATCTGCTCGTGCGTGAGGTGTACGGTGTCCGACCCGCTTTTCGCGCATTCATCCAAAAGGAAGATGGCAAGGCGGCGATCCATGCTCATAAAGAGGATTTGCTCCATCACCCAGACAACCTCGGAAAAGGCAGAGAGTGCCGATTCCAATGCAAAAATCTTTGCGTCGGGAAGGCGGCGGGACAGCTCCTCGTATGCACAACCGCCCACTACCACGCATTCGCTGTTTTCCTCGGAATCCACAAAGACATCAAACGTCAGCGCATCCAGAACGCAGGATGCCGAGAGAATACAGACATCCCCAGGGAACAGCCTGGAAATCGTAATTTCCTTGCCGCCGTCGGAGAGAAGATAGAGCCGCAGCGCCCCGCTTTTGACGAGGATGATCCCCGTACAGCGGTTTCCGTCGTGGATGTTCGTCCCTTTTTTGAAGCGGATCGACTGAGAGGAAGCGAGTAGGGTCTCCCGATCTTCCTTGCTCATCTGTTCCCAAAAGGGAAAGGTCTTTTCAAACAGAGGAATCAAGCCTTCCGTATCTCTCATAGCGGTACGTCCTCAAAGATCGGGTGCTCACCGCGCCCGTGCGCCGTGTTCTGCTCCTCTTCTCCGCGAACCGTCCAAACGAATCTCGGCACGCGGTAAAGGGACGTGACAAGACGAACGGGAAGAGAAGAACGGTCCTCCTTGTTGTAGGCGATGAAATCGGGGTGGGAGAGAAAATTGAATGCCATTGCAGTCAGAAGCATGTTCAGAATGCTTCTTTTTTTCTTGTCACGGCAGACGTTGGTGTAAAGAAGTCCGTAAAAGCATTGGGGAAGCTCGCGTCGCATGGCTCTGATCAAGAGCGGATTGAAGGATTCGATGCAGTACGCGCCTTGATAGTCGCGCAAAAGCTCTGCCACCTTTTTGCAAAGAGAGGTGTCGGTGCTCTCTCCCTTCAATTCGATCAAAATCGGTACGCTGCCTCCGATGAGAGACAGCACCTCGGAGAAGTGCGGGATTTTTTGATCGGTGTCCTTCAAGGTCAATTGGGAAAGCTCTTTGCCTGTAAGGTCGGAGAGCTTTTTCTCAACGCTCGTCATACGGGTGAGCGTGGCATCGTGAAAGACCATGACCTCACCGTCGGATGAGAGCTGTACGTCAAGCTCGATTCCCACGCCGCAATTTTTTGCGTGCTCGAATGCCGCAAGGGAATTTTCGGGGATTGCGCCGCCGTGAAGACCGCGGTGCGCGTAGTCGCAAAGCAGCGACGGATCGGGGCTTTCTCCCTTATGCGGTCTTAAAAAGAGAATGAGGTAGAGAAGAAAGAGGATCAGAAGAAGGGAGAGAAGAGAGAGGGATACGTAAAGAAATGCCATCATAGATCAATCTACGTCCAGCTGTGAAAGCAGGTCCTCCTTTTCGATGATTTTTGAGTCGCCGTGCTTGACGAAGAACATCGTCAGGAAGGCGAGGAAGACAAAGAGAGAGCCGAAGAGGAAGAATACCTCTCGCATGCCGATCAGATCGTACAAGAAGCCCGACAGAATGGGGGCGATGATCTGCGCGGACATGGAGGCGGTGTAGTAATAGCCCGTATATTTTCCGACGTCCCCACCGCGTGCAAGCTCCACCACCATGGGGAAGGAGTTGACGTTGATGGTTGCCCAACCGATGCCGGCAAGAATAAAGATGGGGTACATCACTGCGGGCGGCGTGTCGGGAGTGATGAAGTGCCCGATCAGAAATGCCGTTCCGAGAATGAGGACACCGCCAAGGATGGTCTTTCTGCGTCCGATCCTTGAGGCGATCAGTCCCACGGGGATATAGGTGACGATTGCCGCAGCCTGTGCGATGATGAGTGTCAGATTGAAGTCAAATCCAAGAACGTTGGTCGCGTACACGGAATATTTACTGGTGATGGAGTTATATCCCACGTACCAGAGTGCGACCGATGCAAGAATGAGAAGCAGGGAGACAAGCTCGGGACGGGAGAGGCTTCTCTTGCCCCCCGTTTCTCCCTCTTCCTTGTCTTCGATCCCAAGACGCAGAGCATCCCGCTCCATTTCCTCCGCCCACTTCTTTTCCTTGACGGAAAGCAGGAAGACGATCAGTCCCACCAGCATGATGGAAACGACCGCGATGACGTAGCCGGTGTATTTCATATAGGGTTTTTTTGCGGTTGCGAAGATCATTCCGAGCACCAAAACCAGGATGCCGCCGGCAGTTCCCGTCAGATTGATGATCGCGTTTGCCTTGGAGCGCAGGGGCTTGACGGTCACGTCGGGCATCAGCGCGACGGCAGGGGAGCGGAAGGTTGCCATGGCGATCAGCACCACGAGCAGCGTCGCGATGAATCCGATCAGGGGAAGGGGATTGCTCATGGTCAGCTCCAGCGCCGTTGCTGCCAGTTCTTCCTTGGAGACACCCTCTGCCGCGAGGGCGGGGACGTTCTTAGCACCGAGGAGTGCGAGCTGGTAATTGTCGATCAAGGTCAGAGCGACAAAGGATACGACTGCCACAACCGTTCCGATGAGAATAAAGGGGGTGCGGCGACCGTAGCGCGTGTTGACACGGTCGGAGAGTGCTCCGAACAGGGGGAGCAGAAAAACGGCAAGGACGTTGTCAATGGACATGACGGCGCCCGAAACCGACTGAGGAAGACCGTAGTGGTTGGTAAGAATCAGGGGGATGATGGCGTCGTATGCCTGCCAGAATGCGGAAATGAGGAAGAATGCCATGCCGACGAGGATGACACGTTTGTAGTTTAACTTCATAGCCGTTTCCTTTCGAATTGTGATACGTTCGGTTTACCATAAATTTTGTGGGGTGTAAAGAGGTTATGCTGTCTTTTGCACCGATCTGACGGTGATGCTCGGAAGGGGCGGAAGTGTTGGATGCGTTTCCTTCCATGCGCGGACGATGACAAAGGGATCTGCGCTTTCTTCATAGGAGAGAATAAATGCCTTGATTTCCTCCCAGATGCGCCGTGCGGAGGCGAGAAGCGCTATGACCGCATCCTCTCCGATGGCGGCGGCAGCACCGCCCACGAAATCGTGAGAGGGGATGAGTGCATGTGCGCCGAGGCTATCCAGCCGATCCAACGTGCGCTCGTACAGGGCGGCATCGACGATGCTGCAGCCGTATTTTCCGACTCCGTAAAATTGGAGCGCGTCCCCTAAAAGGAGCGTTTTGGTGCGCGTGTCATAGTAGCCCATCGAATCCTCGGTGTGTCCTCCCAGAGAGAGCGCCGTGATGCTCTCAAAGGATTCTCCGTCCGCAAGTCGGAGCGGTGTGAGGGTAGGCATGGCGGGGAGCAAAAACGGAGTTCCCCCGTTATGGTCGCCGTGTCGGTGGGTGACGAGCAATCTGCCGCCGTTCACCCCCATCTCTTGAAGGGCAGGGAGGATGCGCGTTTCCACGTCCTCGCAGGTGGTGGCACTGTCAACAATCAGCGGTGTATCTCCCGTGATGAGAAAGACCGAGGTGTAAAGATGGTCGAAGGGAATATCCAGACGGTACAGCGTACTGTTTACTTGTTCAAATACAGAATCCATAATACCTCCCAAACAGAATTGTTATCTGCTTTCATTTTAACATGTTTTTCCTGTGATGTAAAGAGCCTTTTCTGTTTTTCAAAGAAAGTTGCCCCAAAATCTTTTTGGAAGGGAAGGGGAGAATGCAAATCCCGAAAAAGTGGGGGGCTGTCACATCTGCCCTGAACGAAAAAGCCCGTGGAGAAAAGAAAAAAGTCCCGTTTTCCGGTAAAATCAGAAAATGAGACAGGAATATGTTGAATTTCTTCGAAATTCTCCCAAATATTACGGGCTAATTCTTGCGTCGAATTTGTACCCATCAAGAATTCGAACCAATCAGCCCTACAGCGTGCAATTTCCGCGTCTTGCGTCGTAGCTCACCTGGAAAAGTCCGCACTTTCCTGCGGCTCGCT
>JAZSMX010000075.1:0-27173 GCA_045536125.1 Eubacteriales bacterium
TTTGCGGTTGGAGTTTTCTTTTATGGGGTGAGATATGGGGCTCGAACCCACGACCTTCAGGGCCACAACCTGACGCGCTAGCCAACTGCGCCAATCCCACCATATAAAAATGGCGTGCCTTGAGGGATTCGAACCCCCGACCTACTGCTTAGAAGGCAGTTGCTCTATCCAACTGAGCTAAAGGCACATCACAAGGAAAGCTCCCGCATGCGGGAGCCACCCTGTATGGAGCGAGTGATGGGAATCGAACCCACGCGGCCAGCTTGGAAGGCTGGAATTCTACCATTGAACTACACTCGCATTGATGTGTGCTCATCACAAGTACTTTGATATTATAACACAATTGTTTTGCTTTGTCAATAGTCTTATCAAAATATTTTTGCAAAATATTTTATAAAAAAATTTGCTGTTTCAGGGATCGATTTGTGACTGTTTGTAGGGAGAGAGCACGTATCCTTCGTTTCGGATGTGAAGGATGAGAGGATAGGGAGAGATTTCTTCTGCGAGGCGGTTGATCGTATGGATCGTGACGTTGAGATTGGAAATAGAAAGCCCTTTTTCATAGAAGCAAAGGGACATCAGATCGTCGGGGGTGGTTGGATGCGGATAGCGGTAAATCAAACAGCGCAAGAGCTCCTTGGCACGCGGAGAAAGCTCCAAAGGGTATCCAAGGTATCGAACCGTTTGGGAGGAGCGGTCTATATTTAAAATATCCGTGGAAAGCGTTTCTCCGTTGAATCCGTGTGCATGACAAAAGTCAAGAAGATCATCCAAATAAAGCAAAGGAAACTGTTCGTAAAGAATCCGATCTGCGAGCATGGACGTCGTTTTGGATTGGGGAAGAATGACCGCAATCGGAAGATCGGGATATTTTTCGCGGAGCGTTGAACAAACCGTTTCTGCTCTTTGGTACGAGGTGACGCAGTCCAGAAGCACAGCTCCCGTATCTTTTTGATCGCAAGTAAAAAGAGCGGTGTCAAGAGAGGTAAAGAGGAGATAAATACCGTTTTTTCGAAGCTTGTCTGCCAAATTTTCAAAGTGATATTTTCTGTCAGTGACAAAAATAAGCACGGCTCTATCCTCCCATCAAAATTACTCCATTCATTGTACCACATTTTTATGAAAAATGGAAGTCTTGATTTTCTGTTTTTTGGAAAACTTCTTTTTTAGGGGGAAAGAACGAAAGGAAAACGACTTTGATCAGAATGGCGGCGATGGGACTGAACAGCATTCCCCAAAAACCGAAGAGGGTAAGTCCTGCATAGCTTGCAAGGAGAGCTAAGAGCGGATGCAACCCCAGGCTCTTTCCAATGATCCGCGGCTCTGCAATTTGCCGTACCAGCGAAATGATGAGGTATAGGATCAAAAGTCCAAAGCCGATATAATAGTTTTTTTGGAGAAGCAAAATCAGCCCCCAGGGGATCATGATACTTCCCACGCCGATCACAGGCAGCAGATCCGCCAATGCGATCAAAAAGGAAAGGAGCAGCGCATACTTCACACCGAGAATCAAAAGTCCAATCAGCAAAAGGAAAAACGTAAGGAGAAACAAATACAGATACGCCCGAAGGTAACGCTTGCATACGTCGGAAACGGTGCGTTTGAATGCAGAAAGCCGCATTTGCACGGAGCGTGGAAAGACTTGAACGATGTTGCTTGTTATGCGTTCTCCGTCCATGCAAAGGTAGAATCCCGCGATCAACGTAATGACAACCAGAAGGAAAAACGCAGGAAGTGCCGAGGCAAGGGAAGCGAGGAGATCGGGAAGGCGCGATGCCAAAGAGGAAAGCGCGGAGTGCAACAGATCTGTCATGGTTTGGTTCAAATTTTCACGGTTTCCCCAAACGTCCCATCCGAGGCGCTGTGAAAATGAGGAGAGTCGGTTTTGTACCGATTCCATGACATCGGTGAGAATGCCGTCCGAAAGGAGTTGTCGTACGAGCTCTCCCGCTTCTGTAAAAAGCCTTACCGAGATTGTCCAAAAAAGATACGCACCTCCAAGCAATAGAATCAGCAACAGAATGCACGCAATCGGCTTTTGCGGTAGGTGGATGACGCTTGAAAGCTTTTTTGCGATCGGTCGGATGATGAGAGACAAGGCATAAGCGAGAAGAAAAGGAAGAAACACAGGAAAGACGTATCGAAGAATCAAATAAAGAGCAACAGCGCCCAGAGCGAGTGAGAGAAGAATTGCACATATGCGTTCCCAACGAATTTTTTCCATGTTACCTCCGAGCGCAGTGATAGAATTATCATATCCGTCGAATTTGTAAATTATTTCTCATTTCGCAAAAAAAGCTTGACATGAGAAGCTTCTTTTGATAAAATCATAAAAGTAAGTATAAAAGGAGAAACCGCTATGAAAAAAATCCTGTGTGTGTTACTTGTGCTTTGTATGATGATTCCGTTTACCGCCTGCTCCAACGAAAGCTCCGAGCCTACCAATTTTGTAAAGCTGTCGGTCAGCTATACGGACGCAAGCGGTGAAAAGAAGCATGGCGATATTATCATTGAGCTTGATCCCGAGCAAGCTCCCATTACGGTCGAGAATTTCAAGAACCTCGTGGCAGAGGGCTTTTATGACGGCTTGACCTTCCATCGCGTGATCTCGGGATTTATGATCCAGGGCGGCGATCCCGAAGGAAACGGTACCGGAGGGTCGGAGAAGAAGATCAAGGGTGAGTTTTCGGCGAACGGTGTCAATAATACCATCCGCCATACCAGAGGCGTTGTTTCTATGGCACGTGCCAACGATCCCAACTCTGCCTCATCTCAATTCTTTATCGTTCATCAAACAAGCCAGAACAATTCCGTAAGCCTTGACGGTCAATATGCGGCGTTTGGTTACGTGGTGAAGGGCATCGCCCACGTGGATGGCATTGCGGGAACCGCAACAAATCCCAATGACAAGCCCTACAAGACCGCGAAAATTGAATCCGCAGTCTTTGTAAAGAGTGCGGACTGACGAAATGAAAAAGAAGGTGTCTCAAATCGATGAGACACCTTCTTTTTCTGTGTGGGATTTTTTTGATCTTTGTTCCTTTGATTTCATTTCCTTCCATACGCGGGAAAGAAGAATTGCCGCGAGGAGGGCAGCGAGCGCGTTGACACCGACGAAGTTGAACCAAATACCGTCCAGCCCGAAGCTCCAGAGTGCTCCCAGGAGAAGCACAGGGAAGACGAACGCGACCGCAACCGACATCATCGTAGCCCACAGCGGTTTTTCAATCGCGCTTAAAAATCCTTGAGTGGTGATTGCGATCCAGCGGAACAAGTAAGCCGGACAGAAGATCTTGATGGCGCGCGATGCGTTTTCCAAAAGAAGCAGATCCTCTGCATTTACAAAGAGCATAGCGATGAGATCGGAGAAGAAAAAGAGAATCGAGGTGGAAACAATGCCGATCACCGCAGTCCCTATAAAGGCGCACGAAGCGATCTTTTTGACACGGCGATAGTCTTCCGCTCCCCAGTTGAATCCAATGGCAGGGGAGAGGGAATCGCTGATGCCGTACAGCAGCGGCCAGCAAAGGTCGCTGGAATACATCAGCACCGCATATACGGCGACCGCGGTTGTTCCACCGTTTTCACCGAAGACGCGCGCGCCGAGTGCCATCAGGGAGATATTCATAAGAATGGAGGTCACGCGCCCCGAAACGTTGCTCAAAAATACGGGAGAGCCGCATGCTGCGATCTGTCTGAACATTTGCACGTGAAATTTCGGCTTTCTGAATTTCAAAAGCGTTTTTTTCTTCAAGAAGGGAATCATGGCAACCACAGAACAGGCGCACATGGAAACGGACACGGCAAGGGCAGAGCCCACGACGTCCATATCCAAGACGAGAAGGAAGAAGGAAAGCAGCACGATGGTTAAAAGATTGGAGCATACGTTGATCACCATGCTTGTTTTTACAAAACCGCTGATGCGAAGATAATTGTCCATGGCGAAGAAGATGGAAGCCAGCGGACTGCACAGCGCACAGGTGCGAAGATAACGGACTGCCGTATCCAGCAAAACGTCATCCGCGCCCATCATTCTTGAGAGCGGCTCTGCGGCAAAGAACATAATGCTGCCCATGATCACGGAAGTGATGAAGATCATGATCACCGAGCATGAAAAAACGTTATTCGCCGTTTCGTGTTCTTTTTTTCCAAGCGCAATTGAAATCGGCACGGAAGCACCGACTCCGATCAGATCGGCAAGTGAAAAATTGATCATGACGAGCGGCATTGCGATATTGACTGCCGCAAATGCGCCCTCGCCGAGCGTTTGACCGATGAAGATCCCTTCCACGATGCTGTAAACGGACATTGCAAACATACTGATCATTCCGGGAAGAGCCACGACGAAAAACAGTTTCCACGGATTCATGGTAGCATACATGATTTCGGCTTTTGTTTTCATTTTTTCTTCCTCCCTTTGCAAACATTCAGCATCGACGCTCATTTCTTCAAGCTTGATAGAGTCTCTCCCGAGTCTTCCTCATACCGAGGGGTTACAGATCCTCGCATAACGGGGCTGAGTCACTGACGAAGCCCCCGCGCGCAAAAGCCGACGGTAGGCTTTTACGCGCCGCGGAATTTGCGGTTTTCGCTTGAAAAAGCTCAAAATATCATCCATCAACGGGCGAAAATTGCGGCATTTCGCCGCAAAGCAAAAACGACGGGGGTGAGTAACAAATGCGTTTTCGCATTTGGCTCACCCCCTTTCTCTTTTTGCTTTTTCCTATTTTTTGAAAGGCTCTTACAAAGCTGCGGTTTCAGAAATGCTTTGACAAAATAAATTCCGCAAAATCTCTGATCTGCGCGTTCGTGCAATCGGGCTTGTAATATAGGTACACGGAGCTGCGCAGCTGCAGATCCTTAACGTCGAGATCTACGAGATCTTTCGGTGCGGGATCTTGGTCACATTTCAACCACAAGCCAAGCCCGATCCCCGCCTCTGAGCCTTCTTGAAAGCACTGTCTGTCGTTCGTCTGAAGAACAATATTGGGATAAAAGCCGGCATTTTTACAGCAATCGAAGAGTATGCTGTTCTTGCCAAGCTCGGACTCAAGAGTGATAAAGCTTTCATTTCTCAAATCCCGCATTGTCAGTGTTTTCCCCACCAAGGGATGAGTTCGAACCGCCATAAAGCACAGCGGATAGCTCCCGAGCTCACGGCTCTTATACTCCGTGTAGGTGTCATTCTCCTTATCGATGATAACATCATAATCAAGGGATGCGTCACGGTTCACGTCGAACATGGAAACAAATTGCACGTTCGGATGTGCCTTCTGATATTCAAACAGGAGACTGCTGATGTACGGTTGTAACGCAAGTATCAGAATCCGTATCTCTGTTTTCAACGGTGTGTGGCTCTTTACTTTTGCCACCGTTTGATCCAATTCGTCAAAAATAGCACCGAGTGAATTCTGAAGAAGCTTTCCGTTCTCGTTTAAGTAAATACGGTTGCTCCGCCGCTCAAACAGCTTGCATCCAAGCTCCTCCTCAAGCCGTTTGATCGATGCCGAAATCGAAGACGACGGAACCATATATTTTTCGGCGACTCTTGCGAAATTCTCGGTTTTCGCGCATTCATGAAAATAGCGCAGTTGTAAAAGCTCCATATACTCTCCCCCCCTTTATTGATATTATAGCATACATTTGAATGTATGGCAACCCCCATTTATCATATTCTTTACAATATCAACATTCCGTGATACAATGAGGGCACACAAATATAATGAAGGAGGCATCTCATGAAAAAGAACACTTCGAAAATAATTTCTTTCGTGCTGACGTTGGCAATGCTCGTTGGCATTACACCTTTTGCCCTTCCGTTTCACTCGGAGGCAGCCTCGCAAAGCACGCTCGGTGATGTGGTAACGTCACCCGGTGCATCGGAAAGCGCAAAGTATTTCAAGGAAGACACAAGCTTTGACCTGTCCAACCGAACGGATACACCCCAGACGTTCGAGTTTGAGCTCGCAGGATGTGCAAACATCGCAGGTGCTGACAACGGCGGCGTTATCATAGGCAACTATAGCGAGGACGCATCCTCCTATATCAACGTTGAAGCTGTGGACTACGGAAAGCTGATCGTTCGCGGAAAGCATGGCGGCGGGAGCGAATGGAAGGCAACCTTTTATCAGTCCGAGGCGGATATCAGAACGAACGCCGTACATCACTACACCGTTACGGTAGGCTCTGCTTGGACGGGAGTCAGTCTGTACGTGGATGGAGCACACAAGGCAACGAGATATCCCGCCAGCTTAACACTTCCCAAGGCATCGGAGTACACCCATCCCTTCAGAATCGGTGGCGACTACAGGAACGGGAATACCAACTACTTCAAGGGGCTTATTTATTCCGTTGCGCTGTTCGACGATATTCGTACCGCCGCGGAGATTGAAACAGATCGATCCATTCAAAAAACGTGGAGCGGCTCCACGCAGGGGCTGATCGCCGCATACGATCTTACCAGAATGGGAGATGCGGCTCTGCGCGATTATTCCGGCAACGGTAACTCGCTCGTCTATCACAACGAAAGCGGCATTCAGGTAGAGAATTTCGGAAAATACGAAATCGGAAAAACCTTCAAGGAAAATTTGGAAACCGTTGAGGCATGGATCTATCTCCCCAAGTATTATTCCGGCAATATCGCGGGCACAATCCTCGGTAACTACCGCAGCTACAACGGCTCCCGTGTCGTGTTTGAGATATATAAAAATGGAAACCCGCGCCTGTTCTACACCACCGAATCCGGTTCAACCGCATATCACAGATTCGATGGGATAGACCTGAGAACGGGGAGCTGGCAGCATCTTGCCATCGTTCACGACGTTGCAAACGGCGAAGCGCGCTGCTACGTCAACGGTGAACTCAGACAGACGGTTGCGGGTGACACCGTTGCCGCATACAGTGCGGACGTTCTCAACAACAAATTTCTCATCGGAAGAGACACCGCCCTTCGTTACGCGGAGGGCGACGGTGAATACTGGGAAAACAGAAAAGACCATTATTTTAAGGGATTCATCAAGGAAATCCGCGCTTATTCCGACGTCAGAACCGATGCGGAGATCGCAGAGGATTTCAGAGGAGTTCTCAACATTGCAGACCGCAATCTTCTCGCAAGCTATCTCATCTCTCCCGAACATGCGTATAGCGACATCAGAGATTTTTCCATGAACGGCTATGACGCAAGCTATCAGCAGCTTCTTTGGGAAAAGGAATACGTAGATCCCATCGAGGATTACGCCTACAGTCTTGCGATCGTAGGAGACACGCAGACACTGACCTATCAGAATCCCGAGCTTCTCAAAAATCTCTATCAGTGGATCGTTGAAAACAAAGACGAAAAGAACATTCAATACGTCATCGGCTTGGGTGATATTACCGAGTACGGAGTGGACGAGGGACACGCAAACTACGACGCTGCAAGAGCAAACGCAGAGTGGCTGGCAGCAAAGGAAGCGATCTCCCTGATGGACGGTAAGATTCCCTACTCCCTGATCCGCGGTGACGGTCACGACGGCATCGAGCTCTTCAATCAGTATTTCGGCAATCACGAGGGATACACGCAGAATATTGCGGGGTACTGCGAAGAAGGAAGAATCGATAACGTTTACCACACCTTTGGGATCGGAAACGTTGATTATCTGCTGCTCTCTCTTGATCACGGAACGAAGGATTACGTGTTGGAGTGGGCAAACGAGGTGATTGCCGCGCATCCCGCCCACCGCGTAATCGTTACCACGCACGAGTATATCCGCGCTGACGGTTCGATGATCGTCACAGGGGAGGCGGGAGCTGCCTCTGACTATAACCCCGAGAACAACAACGCAGAGGTTTTGTGGGAAGAGCTTCTCAGCAAGCACCCCAACATCTTCATGGTTTTGTGCGGACACGTCGATGCGAATGACGTCGTTGTTTCCAAGCAAGTCGGCGACTACGGCAACGTGGTCACGCAGATCCTCGTGAATCCCCAGACAATGGACGCCGAGTATGCGCAAGGCTCAAAGGGTATGGTCGCTATGCTTTATTTTTCCGAGGACGGCGAGGACGTACAGGTTCAGTATTATTCCACACTCAAGGATACCTACCGTCCCACAGGCAAGCTTTCCGTTTCCTACGGCTCTACCGTGATGCCATCCTACGATCACATTGATGAATCCTACGTTGCGGTTCAAAATCAGGAAAACGGGCTTTATACCGTGATTCCCAACACCTTCTTCACCTTCCTTGGCGGTTCTCTCCGCTACGGCGACGCGAAGGAAGGCTATACCAACCTTCGCTTCGGATATCGGTTCAACGAATCCGTGGATCTCGGGAAGGTCACTTGGGGCTGGAAGCACGGTGTCTCGGGCAACAAGCTTTCGAACTATACCTCCGGTAGCAACTACAACAGCGCCAACGTTACAAACCTTGTCATCACCGCTGTTCCGCAGTCCTACTACGAAACGGATCTGGAGTGTCAGCTCTTCTTTGACGTCACTATTGACGGTGTTTCCTACAAGGTATGTGACCGCGTACGATCCAGGAGCATTCTCGGCATTGCAGAAAGCATGGCGCAAAGCCCCACCGAGACGCAGTCAGCAAAGGATTATGCGCAAAAAATCGTCGATGCGTGTTCGGAAGGTGATGAAGAATGAACAGAAGATACGAAACCCCGGAAATTGACCTTCTTTGGATCAAGGATGACTTATTAACCCTGTCGAGCGACAATGATTCCCCCTTCGACAATGCGGGAGACGACGAGCAGAATTGGGGGCAATACTACTGATGATGAAAAAATTAAAAACGGGAGTGGCTTATTACGGCAACAGAATGCTCAGCCATGCCATCACCGATATGAAGGACATCGCAAGGAGTGATATGGACATCGTGGTTCATATGCTCACGCACAACGATATCGAGCGCAGCTTTGCCGTGATGAAGGAGATCTTCAAGGCAACCGAGGCTGAGGGGCTTGAAATCTGGGTAGATAACTGGGGCATCGGAGGCGCTCCCGGTGACAAGGGACATTTCCTTTCCTATCATCCCGAGGCGCACTCTTACTACGGTGACGGAAGGATGCATCCCTATCAAATCTGCCTCAACGCGCCCTCTTACAGAGAGTTCGTCAAGGATTGGGTAAACAAGGTTGCAGAGCTTGGCGGAAAAACGCTTTTTTGGGATGAGCCGAACATCCCTCACGTAAAAATCGAGGGAACGGACGATCATTACTCCGCATGCACCTGTCCTGTCTGCCGCAAAATGTTTGAGGAAAGATTCGGAAAAAGAATGCCCACCGTGATGGACGGGGACGTTGCCAAGTTCAGAAACGACGTGATGATCGAATATCACAACTTTATCACCGCGTACGCAAATTCGCTCGGCATGAGAAATATCGTTTGCTTTATGCCCTACCAGCTTTCAGGAATGAGAGAGCAAACAAAAAACGAAAAGCTTCTCAATTATGATATCGATTCCATATGCTCCATGCCCTATGTTGACAGCATCGGAACAGATCCCTACTGGTACGGTGCTGACACGTACCTATACGGAGATGCCGTGCAAAGCGCTTACGAATACAACTACAACGCGACCAAGCTCTGCATTGAGAAGGCGGACAGATACGGAAAGGATCACAACATCTGGATTCAAGGCTACGGTGCTCCCGCAGGACGCGAGGAGGAGATCATCGAGGCAACCGAGGCGGCTTATGATGCGGGAGCGAGAACCGTCCTCTCCTGGAGCTACCGCGCTGCGGAATCCCACTCCTACCGATCCACCAACATAGAACGCTCCTGGCTTTGTACGGTGGAAGGACTAAAGCGCATCAAATCGATGGAGCGAGATCGGATTCTCGCAGAGAACAGAAAAAAGTACGCAAAATTTTAACAGATCGGTGTTCCCACGGATCACTGCCGCCGCGCTTCCCCTCGGTCACAAAGAAATGCGACGCAATACAACACAAAATCACCGCCCCGTTCCAATCAACAGGAACGGGGCGGCTTTTTGTGGGAGCATCAATGACGCATCCCCGGTTTCGGTGTTTTCTTCAAAAAAATTCAATGCATCCGCATATCTCTTTTCTATGCTTTGCAGCGTGACAGTATATGCGCTCTCTGCCTACGTGTCTCATCCATTGAATTTTTTCGTCATGCGGTTTTGCTTCCAAAACACTTCCGACGATCAAGGTACTCAGGGTGCTTTCACAGAAGAATCCCCGATCCCAACACCGATCTTTGTTCGGCACTTGTGTGTGCTCTTATTTCGTCTTGATCGAGTTCTCGTAGGACTCAATCATCTTCTTGACCATCTGACCGCCGACAGAACCTGCCTGACGGGAGGTGAGGTCACCGTTGTAGCCCTGCTTGAGGTTGACACCAACCTCATTTGCAGCTTCCATCTTGAATCTTTCGAGAGCTTCCTTAGCCCCGGGAACAAGAGTCTTGTTGCTTGCCATTGCTTGATTTCTCCTCTTCTGAACGGTTCTTCAAATATTATGTAAAACCGTTCACAAGCACTGTTTGCACAAGGCACAACGCTTACGTCCCGAACCGCTCTACATAATTTTCTCTGTTCCGCTCGTTTTATCTATATCATCGAGTCGCGTCCGTTTGTCCGCGGCTCTGTGATTATTTTGAGCCGCAATGCGCAAGATATGAATGGAATTTTTTGTTGACAAAAATAACGATCGCGATGCGTTAAATTCACCGTGATCGTTATTTTCGTTTGTTCAATTCATTATCTTACCGTAAGCGACCGTAAGTATCTTTTCATATCGGCTAACAAGATACTTCTTGTAGAAGCTCTTTTGAAGCTCGGAAAGCTCACCCACGGAGTCGATAAACGCGCAAATAGCATCCGTATTTATCCTTGGCACAATACGCAAGAGCGCGTTATTGCATTCTTCATAACTGCACGAGGTTATAAAATCGTGGTAATTGATCTTCTTTCCGTTCAGCTTCACGGCAGATGTCGGGAATTGATAAATACGAGCGTTCAGCTCGTCCTCGTTGGTTAGCACCGCATTCATAATCTTTTCGTCTGCCTGCGGCAACAAACAGCTTCCGCAATCGTATATGGGCGCGATGCCCGTTTTTTGTGTGTTGATGTCTACGAGAAAGCCCCAATTTCCGTTGTGCCGATCAAAGTTACCGAGCAAGGCATCCACAATAAACATGTCCCAAAAGTGCGCCGAGAGGACTTTGGGATTGACGAAGGTTTGCTGTGCGATGGTGTCCGCAACGTCCTCAAGCTCTGTTCCCGTACCGCCGTGTTCAGAGTCGATCACAGTGTTTTTAATAGCGCAGAAGTCGTACAACTGCTTACCGTCCGCAGTGAAATCACGGCAGGCGCAAACGGTTTTTTTCTTTTCTCCGACCGTAAAGCTACCCATCAGCGTCTTTTGCGCTTCAATTCCGAGCATATTGAAGATCGTACTTCCAATATGCTCGCTGTAACAGCTATTCGTATAGGAAAGCTCGGTAGGCTTCTCCTTGCCGGACGGAGGAAACTTTAGCATATACTGCTCGCCATCGTATTCTATGGCGATCTTCTTTCCGTTCGCGCCGCTGTATGCCTTGCTTATAATTCTTTTACAGTTTGTAAAATCTATCATTTCACTTCATCTCCAAAGGTATTTTTTTCGCAAATAATCAGCGTGTTCGGGGGTGATCAGTCCGTCGCTGACCTCTGCCATATTGATGCTTCCGTAAAGCTCGCCCCACAAGCAATCCATCAAGGTCGAGCCTTCCTTCAAGCCTTTTTTATAAGCATCAAGGTCATGTTGAAGATATTCGGGTAAGCCGTACTCATAGGAGCGCCGGCGCTCCGCTTCGGCAAACTCCTCCTGAATAAGAGCCTCCATCGAAACGTCAAGCACGCGCGCAATTCTGTATAAGGTTTCGGCAGAGCATTTGCCGATGTTCGTCTTTCCGCTGCATATATCGTTCAGCGTGGCGTGAGGAACACCGCTTTGCTTTGCAAGTCTGTATTTCGTGATACCTTTTTGTTCTAAGATGACGTTGATATTCATTTTCATCCCCCCACCATATATTATAATGCGAACATCGTGAGATTTTAAAAATTTTGTTTTCAAAATTCCCTACACATACATTATATCGGTATACCGAAACAATGTCAAGCGTTTTTTATAAATTCGCATGCGGAAAATATTTCTCTTACCCATCTATAAGCAAGGGATGAATCGCAATGCGCAAGATATGAATGGAATTTTTTGTTGAAAAATCGGGGGTTCATCACCGAGCTTGCTCCTCCAGCTCCGCGCGGTGGATGAATTCATCTTGATATTCCTTATCCATGCGTGTGAAGAACCAGCTCCAGCCGCCGATTCGCACCTGCAAGCCCGCATGGTTTTCGGGGTGCACCTGCGCGTCCTTCAAGGTCTCGCTTCCGTGGACGTTGCCCTGGAATCCGTAGCCGCCGCGCTTCATAAAGGCGCGAAGCAAGCCGAGCATCACGTCCAAGCCGTGCTCTCCCTTCACTGCCGTGGGATGAAGCATATAGTCAAACGGACAACCGTATGCAAAATTGGTAGCGTCGATTTTCGTTGCTGACAGAATGTGCGCGGTGATTCCCTGACGGTCCTGACCAATCGAAGCGCTCATATTTTTCGAAAGAAGATCGCCGCGTGCCCGCCCGTCGGGGGTTGCACCGCACAGAGGTGCCCACTTGTGTGCCAACCAAATGGACTCTCCGTTGACGACAAAGTGACCGCCTCGCTTGTTTTTTCGGCTCGTTACGTACGTCGTAAAATAGTCCAGAAGATCGCACAGCAGCATATCCACCGTATCGATATTGTTGCCGTATTTTTCGGGATCACTCCGCAAAAGTTCCCGAAGCTCTTCATGCCCTTCCCAATTTGCCAAAAGCGCGTCACGTAACTCTGCTACCGTGACGTTTTTTTGATCGTACACGTGCTTTTTGACCATCATCAGCGAGTCTGCCACAGTCGCGTGGCAGCTGAGAAACATGACGGTGTTATTGTACTTGACTCCGTTGTGATAGGCATCTCTTCCGCAAGCGACGCTGTCGGGCATCGTGGCGGAATACATGGGGGCGGGATTGATGGTCAGCAGATTTTCATCGTAAAAATCGGAAATCACGAATGCCTTGTTGATCAAGCACTCCACTTGCTTGATATACGCCGCGCGAAACGCATCGAACGTATCAAGCTCCGTCACGTCACCCGTATCAACCCCCAACACGTCCCCCGTCAGCGGATCGCGTCCGCGGTTGAAGACAAGCTCAACGCCCTTCGCGAGATTGACGTACATATGCTCCGGTGTTGTCTCTCTTCCGCGCGAGGCAAAATTGTTGCAGCCCGTACCGACCAGTCGCCTCGTCTCCTCCTCACTTCTTCCGAGCTTGCGCGAGATCCGGCAGCCAAGCTCCTCGTTGATAAACACGATGGAGTTTCTGCCGCGCCGTACCATGTCAAGCGCCTGCTTCAAAAAATCGTCCGGCGTATTCGGCATCACCTTGACAAAAAGCTTCGGACTGACAATACAGGACTTGTCATAACCCGTGAGCATGATGTGGGAAAGCTCGTTGATGAGAGAATTCCCGTTCTCATCGAAGCCACCGAAATACAGCGGCTGTGCGTAGACGTTCCCCTGATTCGCATATTTTTCAAAGAAGAAACGAAAGAGTTCCTCGGCATTTTCCGCCGTCAGACGTCCCTTGGCTACATCCTCCTGATAGAACGGATACCCGTCCACGTCAAGGTTGCCGAGTGTTCTGACCTGAATGACGTCCAACTGCTCCTGGAACAGATGGTAAAGATAGGTCATCATCAGATACTGGTACAGCGTTTGCGCGTTTCCGTGTGCGAGCGTTTCCAGACACTCCACCATGATCGGCATCTTGTCGTCGTCTCCGATATGCTTTTTTGCACATGCAAGAAATCTTTCAAGGATGCGCAAAAGCGCCTCGTAAACAATAAATATCGCTTGGTAATAAACCTCTTGCGCCTCGCTCATCTCTCCCGAACGCAGCTTTTCGTCGTAAAAGCCGCGCGCCCGTGCAAGGAGTCCGCCAAAGCCGAGCCCGATGACAGAATCCCAATCGGGAACACTGTGGTCGTAGTCGGGATAGAAGAGCCCCGCACCGGTTTCCCAGATGCCCTTCGCCGCCTCCTCAAACTCCTTGGGCGGAGTCAATTCCGAAAGCCAACGGCGGCTGAGCACGTTGGTAGGACGGCAAAGTCCCAGATCTCCCCCCAGGAGATTCATCTGTGCCTGTGTCATCCAACCGCAGAAATTCAAGCCGAACCAATCGATGGGATTGACCTCAATTGCCGCATTGTCCAGAACGTACGCGATCGCACGTGCCTTGATGATCGGATGCTCTTCGCCGCGCATGGAATTCGCCAAGGCTTCAATGCCCTCGATCAGCTCCTCGCGATCCGTAATTCCGCTGTCCTTCTCAAAATGAGGGTTGTCGTAAAGATTCAATCTGTCCCGAACCGATTCAAACGTGTTCCAAAGCATTCTTTTTCCTCCAATTCACAAGTAAAATCCCAAGAATAATCAACGCAAGCGAAATCAAATAATTCCATCGGAGAATCTCCTCCCCCAAAACGATGCCCGACATCACAACACCGAACACGGTGATCAGCAGATTGAACACCGACACCTCCGAGGCGGGAAAATATCGGAGCGGAATCAATGACAGTACGTATGCGACCGCAGAAATTGCCGCAAGCGCGATAAGACAAAGCACCCCTTTTGGAGTAACCTGCGTCAAGCGACCTCCCATGATGATGGAAAACACAGTCAAAAGGACACCGCCGATCAGCTGACCGTAGCCAACCAGGTGTGTCGCCTCAAGCCTGTGCGCGCACGCAACCGCAATGAAGTACGCGCCCGCCTGACACAGCGAGGCAAGAAGCATCATCAATTCACCGTCAAGCGCAAATTGAAGCTGCATCTGCTCTGTGCTGACCGCCAGAACACCTGCAAAGCCGATCACACAACCCAAGAGCTTGACCGTGCCAAGACGGTCGTTTTTCAAAAGCAGACCGCTTAATATAATAATGAAAAAAACGCTCAGCTGGTCAAAAATCGCCCCCTTGGCAGCCTCCACTCGCGAAAGCCCGATGTAAGTAAACGCATATTGCAATGCCGTTGCAAGTGCACCGTATCCGAGAATCCACCGAAGATCCCCACCGTTGGGCAAGGCTGCGCGTCCCCGCCCCCGAATCCTTTCCCAAAGACAAAGCCCCAAGCCCGACAGCGTAAAGCGCAAGCCTGCCACAAGGCATTTCCCCATATTGTCATTGACGTCAAAGCCATCCATACACAATTTTACCAAGGGAAACGCGCTCCCCCATAAAAACGTGTAGAAGACCGCGATCAGTGCCACGTTTCGCTTTTTTTGAAAAATGCTCTCTCTCATTGACGCGTTCTCCTCCCGCTTTTCTACGCTCATTATACGTCAAAAGAGCGGATCGGTAAATAGTAAAATGCGATCAATTTGTATTTTTGCGAAATCTTTTGAATTTTTTTCTGAAAACCGATTGTAATAACAAGCGGGATATGTTAAACTGTAGATGAGTAAAAAGACATCGAATAGGGGGGAGAAGTAAAAAAATGACGTCAATCGAGCAGCTACAATATTTGCATCTTAACGAAATATGCGGCATCGCCACCTATGAAGCTCTCCCAAGTCAATACCCCATTCATAACAGGGGAAGGCTCCACAGCGGTCTGCTTTATACGGTCGAGGGAGAGGAGCTCTATACGTTCGCCGACAAAGCCGTTCCCACAACGAAGGATTCCGTTCTTTACATTCCCCGTGGGGAAGAATATACAATCACGCTTCGCGGTGACAAAAGCACGGTGATCTATTTCGATTTTGAAGCCGACGACAACGACGAGGCCGTACGCCCGTTTCTTGTCAACGTCGGCGGCTTTAGCGGATTGAAGTCGGTTTTTTCGGACAGCGAGCACAAATGGAGACAACGGCGCGCGGAATCCTTCAGCGCATGCCTGTCTGATTTTTATAAAATCATTTCCCTGCTGATCCGCCACGAGGAACGGTATTCCAATACCGCATCCTACGAAAAAATTTCCGATGCCCTTCTCTATCTTCACGCGCATTATACGGACGAGGATTTCAAGATCGGGACACTTGCAAAAATATCGGGGATTAGCATGCGCTATTTTGAAATGCTCTTTTCCGACCGCATGAAAACGTCACCGAAGGAATACGTTCTTCTTCTGAAAATTACGCTTGCCAAGGAGCTTCTTCTGAACAAGAAAAACACCGTCACAAGCGTCGCGCAGCAGTTGGGCTTCAATGATATTTATCATTTCAGCCGCGTCTTCAAGAAAAAGACGGGATACACGCCGACACAGTACAGAACAGAAAAGAACTGTGCCGAATGGAAATGATACAATCTCCCAAAGCCTTATAGGTTCGAGCTTGGGAAAGTGGAAAATTTACCGCAAGAGAAAGAAAAAAATCCTATTGCATTTTAAAAGGATATATGCTAAAATACAACAAAAGAGATCCCTCCTCATTTTCAGGACACGGTCTTCTAAATACGGAAAAGCATGAGAGAATCAAGGAGCAGCGTATGATCATCGATGCACATAACCATCCCGATTGGGAAAAGCACGATTTTGATGCTTATATCAAAAATATGGACACCTACCATATCGACAAAGCATGGCTCCTCTCTTGGGAAACACCCGCGGGAGACTTTGATCCCTCTTCAAAGAATGCGCTTCCCGGTCCTCTTTTTGGAGGGGAGGATGCCGTTCCCATTCCCTTTTGGCACTGTTTGGAATACAAGAGACGCGCGCCGGAGCGTTTCGTCCTCGGCTATGCGCCGAACCCTCACCGTCCCGATGCCATTGACGTGTTGCGCTCCGCGGTCGATCTTTACGGAGTTCAGGTGTGCGGAGAGGTCAAATTCCGTATCCTTTACGACGATCCCGACGCGGTGGACATGTTCCGCTTTTGCGGCGAGGCGCATCTGCCCGTAACGCTGCATTTCGACTATCCCGAAGCATCAAAGAACGGAAAAAATTATCCGAGAAGAACTTGGTGGTTCGGCGGCAGCATCGATCACCTTGACAACCTTCTCTCCCTTTGTAAGGATACCGCCTTTCTCGGTCACGCTCCCGGCTTCTGGGCGCATATTTCGGGAGATGACAAAGCCTCGACGGAATCCTATCCGAAGGGTCCCGTCCTCCCCGGCGGCAAGGTTGAGGAGCTGCTTGCCAAGCACAAAAACCTCTATTGCGACATTTCGGCGGGCTCGGGCTGCAACGCGCTCTCGCGCGATCTTGACTACACCTACCGCCTGATCTGCCGCTTCCCTGACCGTTTTCTCTATGCAAGAGATCATTTTGACAACATTCATCAGGACTTGATCGAAAAGCTTTCCCTGCCGCATGACGTTTACGAGCTTGTCATGCACGGAAATGCGGAACGCCTCGTCAAGGACTAACGTCCAAAGGAGATCCCATGAACGTCTTTTTAGCAACTCTCAATCCCATGCTCACCCTGTTTCTCTGCATCGCGGTGGGATACGTCCTTTGCAAATGTAAAATTCTTTCCGAGAGTGCAGGTACGGCGATCGCAAAGCTGGAGACCTGGATTTTCTGCCCCGCGCTTTCCTTCACGACCATGCTCCGCTTCTTTACCCCTTCCAGAATCAGTGAGCATGCCGTCAACGTCCTGCTCGGAGCGTGCTGCGTTGCCGCTGCCGTGGCGATCGCGATCCCGCTGTCTCACGTCTTTGTCAGACAAAAGTGCCCCGAGCGCGGAATTTACAGCTACGCTCTGGCAATTGCCAACAGCGGATATCTCGGAGATCCCGTGGTGCTTTCCCTCTTCGGTGACGTGGCGCTTTCCTACTATAAGCTCTTCTGTCTTCCCTTGAACATCGTCATCTATACGTGGGGCATGAGCGTTCTTGTCCCCGAAGGCGAGAAAAAATCGAACGTCTTCAAAAAGATTCTCAATCCTCCCACGGTCGCCATGCTTCTCGGAATCGTAGCGGGGCTTTTGGGATTGGAAGCTTATCTTCCGACGTTTCTTGTTTCCTCCCTTGATAGCCTTAAGGTATGCATGGGGCCCTGCGCGATGCTTCTGGCGGGCATCACAATCGCACGCTTCAACCTTCTTGAAATGCTCAAAAACAAGAAGGTCTACATCGCAACAGCCCTCCGCCTCTTTGTATTTCCCCTGTTCTCCGTTGCTCTCTTGTTCGGGCTCAAGGAGCTTGCGAACACCCTCTTCTCTCTTGAGATCGGGAACAACGTGCTCTATCTCGGCTTCTTCGCAACGGGAAGTGCGCTGGGGCTCAATACGGTCGTTTTCCCCGAAGCATACGGGGGAAATCCCAAAACAGGGGCGTCCATGGCGTTGATATCGCACACCTTTTGCGTCATCTCTATCCCTCTGCTTTACACACTTTTAGTTTCTCTCTTCGGTCCGTTCGTCATCACATGACAAAAAGCCGAATGAATCAATAAAAAACAAGGAAAGGAATTGATCTTATGAATTACCAACCCAATTTGAAAAATATCCGCTATATGGCATCGCTCCAAGGGAGCTTTGCGTGGCCCACGGGAGAAATCAAGCAAGAGGGCAACCGTTTCTTCTTCACAGGCGACGGCTATGAATGGTCAAGTGAAATCACCGAGCATGAGGGCGGCGTCAAAAAAAGAGTCGACAGAATCAAGAACGTCTCCGACCGCGTGATCGATTTGCGTACCGCTCTCTCAAGATTCTCCTTCCACGGCGGTGAATACGAGGTCTATACCCAGTACAACGAATGGTGCGGCGAGGGTTACGGCAAGTGGCAGCCCCTTGTGACCGAGATCAGTGCCGAGGGCGAGAGCGTTCGCAATAACAGCGGTGCTTCCCCGTTTGTGGCTCTCTACAGTCTGCAAACAGGGCGCGGTATGGTATTCCACGTGGTGGCAGACTCCCTTTGGATGATCAAGGTCAAAAAGTTCTTTAAGAGTGCCGTAGACAAAACCGTTGAGGTAGAGCTCGGAACGCTTTCCAGAGGTCTCAATGATCAGCTGATGCCGGGTGAGGAGCTGGAGCTTCCCACGATTCTCTTCTATGAATTCCGCAACAAGACCGACATGGATTGCTATAAATTGCACCGTTATCTCAATGCGACCTATCCCGCGAAGGAGCTTCCCATCATCTACAACACCTGGATGGGACTGTTTGACGTTCTCCACTTTGACGCGGTCATGGCGCAATTGGAAAAGGCGAAGGCACTCGGTGCAGAGTATTTTGTCATCGACGCGGGCTGGTTCGGTGCTCCCGGACAGTGGAGCGCAAGAGTCGGAGACTGGGAGGAATCCCCCGAATCGCTGCTGGGCGGCAGAATGGCGGAGGTTGCCGAAAAGGTTCGCGAAAACGGAATGAAATTCGGCTTGTGGTTTGAGCCCGAAAGAGCGCTCGCTGCATCCAATGCGGTCAAGGCGCATCCCGAATACTATTACACGGAGCTTGGCTACTATTTCCTCAATTTCGGGAACGAAGAGGCGCGCAACTTCGTGTTTGAAAAGCTGGCAAAGAATATCCGCAAATACAATATTGAGTTTATCAAATTCGACTTCAACGCGGAAATGACTTACGACAGACAGGGACATGCGTTCAGAGAATACTTCTCGGGCTACCGCAAATTCATCAAGCGCATCAACGAGGAATTCCCGAACGTATATCTGGAAAACTGTGCAAGCGGCGGTGAGAGACTGACCATTGCAAGCCTTCCCGGCTTCGGCTCCTTCTGGGCAAGCGATAACCACAGCATCTGCAAGCAGGTCGAAATGTATAAGGCAAACATTCTTCATATGCCCTCCCGCGCGCTGGAGAAGTGGATCGCGATCCAGAACATGACCGAATTCGGTCCGATTTATCCCTCCATGTACGATAAGGAACTGGAAGAACCTGTCATCGCCTGCGCTGAGGCAGCTTGGAGAAACCTGGAGGGTGTCCGTCTTGATTACCTTCTGGCATCCATGATGGGAGGTCCCATCGGCATCACGTGTGACCTGCGCCGCGTTGCGGACAGCACCCTTACGGTATTGGCTGACTTTATCGCAAAATATAAGGAGGAGCGCACGTTCTGGATGAACTCCGAATGCCACATTCTCTGCGACACAGAGAGTATGCTGGTGCTCCAGTTCAACGATGAAGCCTACTCCAAGGTCAAGATCTGTTCCTTCTCTCGCATGCCTCAGCAATACAGCATCACCGTATATCCCGCAATGGAAGGGAACGGCTGCTTTACGGATGAGGACGGCAAGGAATACAGTGCGGATGCCTTGGAGCAGAACGGTGTTACGTTGGAGGTCAAGGATCGCTATCGTGCAAGCACGCTGATGCTGACAAGAAAATAAGACATTTTATGTAGAGAAAATCTGCAATGATACGGAGGTATCGAACATGAATCCCTGTACAGAACGCGATACACTTTGGTATCGTCGGGAAGCCTCCTGTTTCCAAGAGGCTCTGCCGCTTGGAAACGGAACCTTGGGAGCAATGGTGTGGGGCGGTGCGACACATTCCCGTATTGGACTGAACCATGACGAGCTTTGGACAGGTGTTCCCTCCGACGGACTTTGCGGTGTCGACAAAGCGTCCTATTTCAAAGCACAAAAGCTGGCTCTGGTTGGGGATCTTGAGGGCGCACAAAACGTATTGAATACGGAATTCTGCCAATGTGCGCGTGTTGCGGCATATCAGCCCCTGGGGGAGATGGTGCTGGATGCGGAGGGGACCGAAGTGAAGAACTACCGCCGCGCACTGCATCTGCGTGAGGGAATTACTGAGGAATCCTTTGAAATCAACGGAATCGGCATTCGGCGTGAATGCTTCGTTTCCTATCCCGACCGCTGTCTCGTCCTTCGCATCGAAGCGGATCGGAATACAAATCTGACCTTCAGGGCAACCTCCCCCTTGCAAACAGAGTACTTCACCAAGGGGAACGAAATCACAGTCTGCGGTGTCGCACCGATCTATTCTCCCGTCCAGATACAGAGGAATGCACAGGATGTCTCCGTCACGGATGCACACGGAATGCGCTTCTGCATGCGCTGTGCCATACAAACCGACGGTGAATGGATGCCGATCGAAAACGGTTTTTCCATCCGGGAAGCCCGTACACTTCTGATCCTTCTGACGGCAGAGACCTCCTATGCCGGCTTTGATAAGCATCCGCTCACTGAGGGGAAGGACGAACGCCTTCTTTCCAAACGCACTCTGGAGGCGGCACTGTCACGCACGTACGAAGCCTTGAAGGAGACACACATCCGTGATGTTTCCGCCCTGTACGACCGTACCTACTTTTCGCTCGGTGACAGCGGTTGCGCGCATCTCCCCACCGACGAGCGTCTCCAACGCTTTCAAGGCGGTGAGGGCGATGAGGATATGGGGCTTTATGCGCTGATGTTCAATTACGGAAGATATCTGACAATCGCCGGAAGCCGTCCCGGCTCTCGCGCAATGAATCTGCAAGGAATCTGGAACGAGCATCTTGATCCCCCGTGGTCCTCAAACTATACGGTCAATATCAATCTGGAAATGAATTATTTTGCCACAACGGCGGTCAATCTGACAGAGTTGACCGAGCCATTGGACGAGCAGATCCGTGCCATCGCGCAAAAGGGCAGAAAAACCGCTGAGGTCCTCTACGGTGCGCGCGGCTTTGTATGCCACCACAATTCGGATATCTGGGGAGCAACCGTACCGATTAAGGGAGATGCCGTCTACTCCTTCTGGCCCTTCGGAAGTGCCTGGCTGTGCCGTCACATGTTCGAGAAATACGAATATACGCTGGATCGCACGTACCTTGAAAGCGTCTATCCCATCCTCTGCGAGGCTGCACGCTTTTATTTGGATATTTTGGTAGACCTTGACGGATTTCTGGCAGTCGTTCCCTCGACCTCTCCCGAAAACACCTTTTTGATCAACGAAAAAAAGGTGGCGGTTGCCAAAAGCGCGACCATGGGAATGTCAACCGTACGGGAGCTGTTTGAAAATTGTCTCGCAGCCGCGAAGATTCTCGGTAGTCGCGACGGCATCTGCGCAGAAATCGAAGCTGCCCTTCCGCGCTTGATGCCCTTGCAGATTCTTCCCGATGGACGCTTGGAGGAATGGTACTTCGGAAAGGATGTCACCTACCCCGAGCACGATCCCCATCACCGTCACATATCACAGCTTTACGCGCTTCATCCCGCCCGTCAGATCACGCAAAAAACGCCTGCTCTGATGGAAGCGGCAAAACGTACCCTCAAAGAGCGCGGAGACGACGGCACGGGCTGGTCGATTGCCTGGAAGGCAAATTTCTATACTCGCCTCGGAGACGGTGATCATGCCCTCTCCCTCCTCAATCTTCAATTGAAGCCCGTGACAAGCACAGGGGTAAGCTGTCACGGCGGAGGAACCTATCCCAACCTCTTCTGCGCGCATCCTCCCTTTCAGATTGACGGAAACTTCGGTTACGTCAGTGCCGTTTGCGAGATGCTGCTGCAATATGACGGGGATCAGCTCGTTCCCCTCGGCGCACTTCCCAAGGCTTGGAAAAACGGTGAGGTGCGCGGCTTGCGTGTCAAGGGCAACAAAATTCTCAACCTTACGTGGAAAGACGGAAGCCTTACACACATGGAGCTTTGCGACGCATAATCTACAACCCAATATCAAAGAGAGCAGCCTCGGTTCAATGGACCGAGGCTGCTCTCTTTGATATTAAATTTTATTGCATAATGTAATACACGGTATATCCGTCCGTTTTTTTCAGATATCTGCTTTCCAGCATGATCTGTTTGGAGACCGCAAGCGTGCGCCGCTCTCTGATTTCGGTAATACCGAAGTGCTTGACATCGGTAAAGAATTCCTCGATCTGCTCTTCTCTTTTCGCAAGCTCCATCGGAGCTCTCGCGATTTTTAAAAAGCGAATGGAGAGAAATTCACGCTCGATCCGTTGACGGTAGGTGCTGTTTTCCGCAAGCGTGACAGCCTTGCAAAACAGCTTCTCCGACCGATCGATCAGGTCATCCGTAAGATACTCCGCGTCGGGATCCTGATAAATAGAGAGAGGATGCGACTCGCATGCCACCATCATCATGCGGACGTATTCTTCGATCTTCTCTCCCGCCGCGACACCGTACACCGCCCCACAAAATCTGTGAATCTCCTTGTCCACGTCAAGATCAGGATTCCACAAAAGACGCGCGATGACATAGGATTTCAGATCGTCGAAGGCAGCACCGCCACCGTAAGCAAAGTTCCCCTCCTCAAGAATTCCCATAATTCCGAGAGATCTGTAAAATCTCAGATTCTCCTGCAAGGTGTGCAGATGTAAGAAGGGCTGCAAATAGTTGCGGTAATTTACGGCGTAATCCCAGACATAGAGCCTTTTGGCATGCTTTTCCCACGCGTAAAGAGCGTTTACAAATTCAGTTTCCTCCGCGCTTCCCGCATCTCTCAATTCGCAAAGCGGACGGTCAAATCGGCAATCAATGGAGCAAAGACGCACGATCACGTTCTCTCTTGCCACAACATGGCGCGGTGCGGGGAGGGAGTACTGATAGGCAAAGGTGTGCAAAAGAATACCGGGGTGATCCTCCCGAATCGCATCCGCCAGTCGGTTGACAAAGTGAATGATCGGTCCTGCGGGGCTTCCCTCCTCTTGTTCAAGCGAACGGCACGCAGCGCAGGTACAGCGTCTGAGATTATCGTTTTGCGCCACCGAAAAAACACGGCATTCGGGATTTTCGCGAATCCAGCGACGAAGCGTCTCCTCCGCGATTTTGGCAACCTGCGGATTGCAAAGGCAGAGCTGACTGTCCCTCTCGCGAACACCGTCAATCTCGGAATAATACTCCGGATGCTCGTCAAAATAAAGCGTTTCCGGAACAAGATCCTTAAAGGAATGGTGGAAATTGAACCATTTCATCCGTCCGCCGCGGGCAAAGGAAACGTCACCGAGACTTGTATTGGAACGGTTCTTCACGCAAAAATCTCCGTCAAAGGCAAAGCGAAAATAGGTGTCGCGAAACTCAAAGACAGGCTTTTCGCGAATTTCATCCAATTCAATTTCAAGAATCGGATGCTCGTCAATCTCTTCCACGTCGCGCGTAAAGCAGGCATATCCGCAAAACCGCTCAAGGAAGTGATAAACGCCGTACAAAACACCGCGGGAAGATCCGCCCGTGATCGAAATATTCTCACCGCACGCGCGAATGCAAAACTCTTCTTCTTCAAGAAGAGCTTCCCCCGAGTCCTCACCGCGCACGTTGGGACCGATACGGATCTCAGGTCCGTGGACAGAACAGCCGTCAGCGAAATAAGGGAGTGCCGCTCCCGTGGAACGCAAAAGGTATTTTTGAAGCTCGGATGCCGCAAAGCGAATGGCTTCGTCGGCATATCGGTGTGCGACAATATGGTAAGCACTCTCACCGTGTTCCGCAATTCTGTATGTAGTCATCTCTCTTCTCCTTATGCACGTTTGGCGGCATCGATTGCCGCTCTGATGTTCCAAGAATTTTCCTTAAGTCGCGCGATTGCCTCTTCCTCTGTGCAGGAAAGAATCTCCGTCACAATGCGGATCACCCTTGCGCGCAGCTTTTGATTGGAGGGCGCAAGGTTGATCATCATGTTTTCATATACCTTGCCCGTTTTTGCCATGGCGCAGGTGGTCAGAGTATTGAGCACGATCTTTTGTGCCGTTCCCGCCTTTAATCTCGTCGATCCCGTCAGCACCTCCGCTCCCGTATCGGTCAGGATGGGAATATCTGCCACACGCAAGATCGCGGTATCGGCATTGGAGCTGACGGCAACACTCACGCATCCCAATGCCTTGGCACATTCCAATGCCCCCACCACGTATGCTGCATTTCCCGCCGCGGAAATTCCGACAACGACGTCTCCCGCACAAACTCCGTGGTCACGGATCGCCTGTGCACCGTTTTCGTATTTGTCCTCCTCGTTCTCTCCCGCGCGGAACATCCGCTCGTTTCCACCCGCGATGATTCCCGTGACCGTCTCGTAGGAAACACCGAAGGTCGGGGGACATTCCGATGCATCGATCACGCCAAGTCGCCCCGACGTTCCCGCACCGACGTAAAACAAACGGTGACCGCCCTCAAACGCTGTGGCAACGGCATCGACCGCCAGAGCAATCAACGGTGCGGCATCCTCCACAGCCTTGACCGCCTCATAGTTGGCAGTGATGACAAGGCGTGCCATCTCTTCAGTCCCCATCGCATCCATATGCATGCTTTTGGGATTTCTCATTTCCGTTTTTGCCAACTGTTTCATTGGACACCTCCATAGCTGCTTTGAAAGCTTTGATAAAACGTCTCGGGAGCACTCTCTCCCGAAAGAGACAGGGCTTTGCGGCAAGCACCGTACACGGGAGGAACTCCCAGCAAGACCAATTCCGTCTCTGTATATTTTGCAAGATGAGCAGACATGATTTCACGGTGATGCTCGAACATACCGCCCCCCGCAACAGCACGCGGATGTGCGCCGTATTCCTCGATGCCGATGTTCAAGAGTGTCCCCAGTCGCTTCGCCGTTTCATCGATCAGCCGAACCGCCTTGGAGTCTCCCTCACGGTACGCTTCAAAAGCGACTTGTGCAAGAGAAGCGATGAATGGCTTTCCCTCCTTGTAGATGAGATTCACCGCATCCCACACACGGTCACATCCCAAGCGGTTTCCGAGCATACGGCTCATCATGGAGGGAGGCTGTCGGGAATCCTCCTCCTCAAGTGCTGCGCGGATCACTCCGACGCCGATATCATAAGCACTTCCGCCCGTATCCAAAAGATAGCCCCAACCACCGATGCGAAGATATTTTTCTCCTTGACGAACGAAGACCACCGATCCCGTTCCGCTGATCACGACCATATCCGCTGCATCGTCCATGGAAAACAGATTGGCGGAATCGGTATCGACACCGATCCTGAGTGTCGGATAATGCTCCTTGAATTGCAAGGTCAAGCGGCGAATGTGATCCCCCGTGGAAGCCCCTGCGATTCCGCAAAAAACAGAATCGATCGTAGGAAATTCCAGCAACGCATCCTTGATGCCGTCGCAAAGAAGCGCTCCGGAGCTTTGAATCCCGACGTCGTTTGGATTGCTCCCACCGCGCAAGTAGCGCTTGAGAACCTGTCCCTCTCTTGTGGCAACGACAAATTCTGTTTTTGTACCGCCTCCGTCAACACCGAGAAGCAATCGTCCTGTAGCGGAACGAAGCAGCTCGTCCACAAGAACACCGAAGTAGGACGCAATGCGGATCAGATTTTCAAGATCGGGCGCCCCGATGCCGCGTTCCCAATTGGAGACTGCCTGGAAGCTGACACATAGCTCCTTTGCAAATTCTCCTTGCGTCAGTCCCCTCTCCCGTCTCAGCTCCTTGATTCGTTGTCCGATGAAATTCACATCAAGCATAGTAAATTCCTCACATTCTGATGGAAATTCCCATTCCACCTTGAACAGGACTCCCCGTATTACTTTTATTATAACAACTCACAATAGAAATGTCAATCGATTCTCCGTTGATCTTTTCCGTAAATTCTACGACTGATTGAATTTTTGCATCTGTATTCCGAATTTGAGGCATCAAAGTGTCACCGTTTCGCCGTACGCCTCTTTCAAAATTCGGTTTCACAAATCTGTTTTATACAGATTGTGTATATGATACAGTTTATCCTCAAAAATGACAGGGGGTGAGTCAAATGCGAAAACGCATTTGGGGCTAAACCAAATCCTTATTACAAACAGAAAGAGATAACAAATCGTGTTCGTCGAAATGTTATCTCTTTTTCTGTTGTTATCAAGTGATATTCTTTGCTGACGCAAAGAGTGATATTGTCGCACAGCGACAGTGATATTGAAGCCTTGCGGCTTCAGTGATGTTCTATTCGCCTCAAAACTAGCGCAGCAAATATCACTCGGCGTAAGCCGAATATCACTGCGTAGCAATAGAACTCGCCGAAGGCGAATAGAGTTAGGGGCTGTCACATTTGACGAGAACGAAAAAGCCCGTGGGAAAAAGAATAAAGCCCCGTTTTCCGGAAGAATCGGAAAATGAGACAGGAATATGTTGAATTTCTTCGAAATTCTCCAAAATATTACGGGCTTTTTCTACCGCCGAATTCGGGGCTCGACGTACCTTTGTACGCCTCACGCCCCGAA